>JAGLZG010000151.1 GCA_023131705.1 Nanobdellota archaeon | reverse complement strand
GCCTTGGGTATTGTGCTTGTTTTTCTTTTCATTAAAAACACCTCTTTAATCAAAACTATTTTGTCTTTATTTAAATATTTTGTTTTTCAAAGGCCTCAACAGCCTTTTTAAAGTCATCCTTTCCAAAATCAGGCCAAAGCTTGTCTGTAAAATAGATTCTTGAATTAACAGAGTCCCATAATAATAAGCCGCTATTAGTATGAGTTAAGCCGCTCTTTATTATCAGGTCAGGAGGCAAAAAATATGAGCTGTAGGTATTATCCTTTATGGTATTTTTTGTTATTGAGTCAACATCTATTTTTTCTGAAATAACTTTTCTTACTATTAATTTACAGGCATCAACAATCTCTTCCTGGCCATTATAGTTTATGCAAAAGTTAACAAAGAAATTATCATAATCACTGGTTTCATCAACTAAAGATTTGATTGTATCAACAATTCTTCCCGGCAAATCATACCACTTTCCTAAAACAGACACCTTAACCTTGTTTTTATGTATGGAATCACTTGTTATTAAATCATTAAATAATTCCACCATTGAATCAACAATCATAGAGAATTGCTCAGGGTTTTTTAAATCAGAAGGCAAGATATATAAAGTCAGAATTGGAATATTAAGCTTAATCTGGGTTTTAATTGCGCTTTTTATGATAAGATTGGATTTTTTATAGGCTTCTTCAAGGCCTTTTTTATTGTTTTTGGCCCACAAAGCAGCGCCATCTGTTGTTATGGCAATATGCCTTGCTTTTACCTTGACACCCATGCTTTTTTCCTTTTTGATAAGATCCTTAAATATCTGCAATATAGCCATTTTCATTATAAATAAGTAGTTAATGTTTATAAACGTTTACTTTAGATAGGGACAGTGAAAGAGGAACAGGGAAATAATTTGAGTTAGGACTAATCTTATACAACTATAAAGTAGTAATAAACAAAAGATTTATAAAAGGAGAGACTAATCTGTTTTATATGGAACAAGAACCACAACTTAAAGAACTAGCTGAGTTTTATAAAACTAACTTATCAACTTTAACAAGATTGAAAGGGGATTATCAAATAGACTTTGTTGGTTTAGAGAATGTACTTGAAGCAAGAGAAAATTTCGTTTTTGCAAAAAAAATAGAAACTAAAGAAACAAAAAATAAAGAAACAAAAACTAAAGATACAGATTCTTATCATACCTGTTTCACAACATTATCTCTAAATGTATTATGTGAAGCTTATATGTCATTAGGAAAAGACCCTGAAACATTTGAGGATTTCATGAATAAATTTGATGCATACAAACCACGATTGGTATCTAAATTAAGAACAAATATTTCAGCAAGAAGTCTACCGGATTCTTTATTAAGATTTGCTCTGGAAATATACAGAAGAGGCCCTGAGGAATTTGAATATCTTTAGCAAAAGTTGGATATAACATTATGGATATTCTTAGGGAGCTAGCCTGCCAATTGGATATAAGTCAAACTTTTATTAAGATTTTTAAGTGAATCACCACATTAAACAGAATTAAAGTCTGTTTAATGGTTGTTATATTCAATTAATGCTCGGCGATTCGCTTGATAGAAACATATAAATATTAGTTTGATAATATTCTTATTATGAAGAAAAACCAATTAATATCTCAAATATTATTTTTCAGTGTACTTTTATTCATAATTGTACAATCCATAAAAATAAAAAGATTAATATTTATTTTAAATTGGAATGAACTAATCGCTTTTATTTTGCCAATGATACTTGTTGTTCCAATTTTTCTATTAATATTAAAATTTCTAGTTCCGGAGTTAATAACCTTATATCAAATAAAGAACAAATATGATAAATCATTTATCAAAAATGGATATTTTATCTTAATTTTCTACTTAATATCAACAGTACTCCTACATTTATTGTTAAAAAATATAATTGAATCATTTACAACTCTTAGTACAATTAACAAAAGTCTTCCATTAGTATATGCACATATTGTAACCCCATTTTTGATATTATTGATTAGGAAATTTGGGAATAAAGAATTTTTTGAAAAAATTATGTATGGTGAAATCATTCTGATTCTATTTGTATTAATGATAAAAATACCTATAGGTGGAATCGCACTTATTTATAATGAATTTCTTTGGATTATCACAGGTGTTATATTCCCTACAATGGTTTTTGCAATAATTGATATGTTAACTCCTTCATCTTATAAGTTTAAAAAGTAGTTTTCTCTCCTTAATGTATGTTCTAGAAGTACCGCATTCACTCTTTGGATAGAACTAAACTCCCCCTAAATAAATTAATAAAAACAAATACAAAACATTATTAAACATAAGATATAATTAAATTAAAATGATAGGCATTATAATAGCATCAATAGCGGTTATTGCCTTGGTAATAGCATCAATAACAGATATTAAAACAAGAGAGGTTCCTGACTGGTTAAACTATTCTTTGATTGTTACAGGCATTGGAATAAGGTTAATCTATTCCTTAATAAACAATGAATGGATGTTTTTAGTGAGTGGTTTGGCTGGATTAGGCGTTTTTATTGTAATAGCATATATCATGTTTTATGCAGGCCAGTGGGGCGGTGGTGATTCAAAACTATTGATGGGACTGGGAGCATTGATTGGATTAAGATTTACCCTGAATAATGAATTAACAGCATTTATGGTAAACCTATTGATAGTTGGAGCTGTTTATGGGTTATTATACAGCCTGGTCCTTGTCCTGATCAACAGAAAAAGATTTTTAAGAGAGCTAAAAAAACATCTTCATTCAATTGCCAGAACAAGAAAAATTATGATGATCTTATTCTTAATACTTGTTTTAGCATCAGCAATCATGCAGAATTTATATCTGAGATTATTAATAATTGCGCTGATTGTTGTAGTTTACAGCTCTTTCTACCTCATTATGCTTGTAAAGATTGTTGAAAAGGCCTGCATGCTGAAGTATGTTAAACCCTCAGAGCTGACAGAAGGGGAGTGGATAGCAAAAGACATCATAATCAATAAAAAAAGGATAACAGGGCCAAAGGATCTAGGTATTGAAAAAAAGCAGATAAAACAGCTAATAAATTTTTATAAAAAAGGAAAAATAAAGAAAGTGTTAATAAAAATAGGAATGCCTTTTGTGCCTAGTTTTCTTGTTGCTTATATTCTGAGCTTATTTTTTGGTAATCTATTACTAATGTTTTTATTTTAAGGAATCCTTCTTAACTGCTTTACTAAATAGTTTTCTTCATCAGAAAGAATTTCTTTTTCCTTGTCCATGTTGACAGGTTCTGGTTTTTCCTCTTCAAAAGCGCCTATATTTTTGGTTTCTTCCTTAACCCTCAGCTCAATTGTTGACATCTCTTCTTCACTCAGCTGTTTTGGCTGCCATTCAAAGCTTAAACCATCATTGCCTGACCTTGGAATCAGGTCTATCATAAAATGGCTGTGTTTCTGTCCTGCTGCTATGCCATTCTGGACAATAAGGTTGGTTCCCTCTGCGCCTAAAGCCTCAAACAAAGAAACAGATATCTTATTAGCCATGTTAAAAAGATGAGCAATAATATAGTCAGGAACCTGCTCAATGATTGTGTAATGGTTTTTAGGCATCAGCCATATATGGCCATTTACAGAAGGTCCTGGATTTAAAACTGCTATTATGTTCTTGTCTTCATAAAGCTTTTTTAATTTCCCTGTTTTGATTAGCCCGCAAATTTCACATGCCATCTATACCTTTCCGGAAAAAAGATCAGCTATATCATCAAGGCCAACTTCTTCCTCTTTTTTTGCTTTTTTCTTCTTTTCTTGTTTAGGCTTTTTTGCTTTCTCTTTAAACTCTGCTTCAACAATTTTTGGCTTTTTGCTTTTTTCAGCTTTTTTTACCGGAGCTTTTTCCTCTTTTTTCACTGTCTTTTTTTCCTTTGGTTTCCCCGGATTTTCATTAGGTATCTCTTCTATCCCTATCTTCAAATCCCTGCTTATTTTTTCATAAAGTTTTTTTCTCAGACTTTCTAATACCTTTTCATCAGCATCTTTTTCAGGCAAATTAAAATTCAAATTGTCTTTTTCCATCCTTGGAATAACATGAATCATAAAATGCTGCGCTTTTTGCCCGGCAACAGCGCCATTTGCAACAAATATGCTTGTTCCCTGAGCTTGCAGCGCTTTAAGCAGTATAGCAGAGACATGCTTTGCAACCATAAAAATATGTTTTATAATATCCTCAGGAACTACAGGCATTATTCCATAGTGCTCTTTAGGCAGAATTAAAACATGCCCTGGATTAGCAGGGTTTATGTCAAGGATAGCAATGCATTTTTCATCATCATAAACCTTTTTAGAAGCAACCTCGCCCTTGATTATATGGCAGAATATGCACTGCTGTTTTTGAAGCTCTATAATCTCTTCAGGAGACATATTCTTGAGCTTTTCCATCTCTTCTTCTGTTGGCATATAATAACAATAAAAACAGAATTATATAAATTTATTCATTTCTTCTTCCTAAAAACAACTTCTGTGTGAGGATATGCTATCTCTACTGATTTTGTTTTTCTTATATTGTCAAATATCTCTTTGGTTATTGCGCTTGAAATCTCCTGCAGATGCTTGGCAGGGGCAAAATACCTCACTCTTACATTGATTCCATTCGGCTCAAAATAAGTCAGCGCATAAGGCTTTTTCCCTGTTTGTTTGATAAAATCCCTTGCGCATTTCTTTGCAGCTTCAAGAGCAATCTTAATTGCCCTGTCCAGATTACATTCATAAGTGACTGTAACAGCAACCTGATCCAAGACATACTCATCCTGCAGGGTATAATTTATTATATCCTGTTCAAAAAGCTTTGAATTCGGAACCATAACAATCCTTCCTGAATTTTCCTCACCGCTTACAATACCTCCAATTTCCTTTATATAGATATGAGTAAGTGTGATATCATCAACATCCCCTCTCACCTTTCCTATAATGATCCTGTCTCCAATATCAAAAGGCCTTTTTACAACAAGCATTATCCAGCCTGCAATACCTGTTATTGGTTTTTGCAGTGCCCATCCTAAAGCAGCTGTAAACAAGCCAACTGTGACTCCTAAGCCTGTCC
>JAGLZG010000150.1 GCA_023131705.1 Nanobdellota archaeon | reverse complement strand
ATGGCTTTAAATGAAAACAAAAAAATATTGGCAATTGTTGGCGCAGGGCATGAGGAAGAATTAATAGATATTATAAAGAAAAAAAGGATTGATGTGGTTAGTTACAGTTATTCTGTTGGTTGATATATTATAGTTATTTTTAGCATGCAAACATAAGATTTAAATAGTAGTTATTACTGGATATAGATAAATTAGATATACATTTATCTAAAATATAAAGAGGTGAAAAAATGAGGTATAAAAAAGCACAAGCTGCTATGGAGTTCTTAATGACCTATGGATGGGCCATTCTAGTTGTATTAGTAGCAATAGGAGCATTAGCATATTTTGGTGTGTTAAATCCCGGAAGATATTTACCTAGTTCCTGTACAATAGGTCCTGGATTAGCATGCAGTGAATTCAAAGTAACTAATGTAGATACAAATAGTGTAGATATTTATGTAAGAAATGGTTTAGGAAAGAGTATTGGCACTGTAACAATGACATTAACGCCTGTTGGCGGTTCTGCATGCAGTGCAGGAACAACGCAGGACACAAGCATTGCAGATGGCGGATTAGGACATTTCCAGTTTAGCTGTGCACTTGCAAGCGCTTCAAAAGGCGATAGATTTAAAGGAGCTATCTCACTTGGATATATTGCATCTGGTGAAACACTAAACCATACTATGGCAGGGGATATAACAACAAGAGTTGAATAAACTCTTTTTATTTTATTTTTTTTATAGTTTTAATTCAAGTTTCCTAAAAGATAAACTAAAAACAGTTAATGTCTTTTTGTTCCTGCCTTGTGTTTCTTTTCCTTATCTACAATTCCAGAGAATATAGGGTAAAGAGGTTTTACAGCGCAATAATATGGAATGATACCGGCTTATTTTTGTTTTCTATTATTTTTCTCTTTAATCAGATTTCTAATCTTTTTTGCCTGGCTTTCAAAGCCAAACTCCTTGCCTATTGCTAAAATCTGGTATGATGTTAATACGAATATGAGAAATGCCATTGTTATAAAGAAGTATTCCGGATAAAGCATAATCTCATTGATGCTTTCCCTCCACCCAAACAAAATGCTTAATGTATGCCATATTGAAAACAGAAGAATAAATATAAGGCAAAAAAGAAAGTTTGTTGTGTATTTTCTTAATGAAGAACCGACTGCAAGGCTTTTGATGGCCATTGATGTCCATATTATAGCCAGTATTCCAAATGACATTGTAATAAAACCTATTGCAATCTCTATATCAACAACAATCTTAAAGATAGTTATTAAGCCAAATACAATGGCTATTAATCCAAATAGTGCACTCATTTTTTTCATGTTAATCACCTAAATCAAGAGTTACATCGCAGAACTGCATAAGTTCTTCTATCAGCTCTTTATTTTTTTCTTTTTGCAGTGAAATAATTATGCCCTTTACTTTCCAAACCCTCATCTTTGAAGCAATGAAATGGATAAACCTTCCGACTGTTCCCACTTCATTATACATCAACAAAACGCTTAAGCTGTCAAAAAAAACAAATCTCTCTTTAGAAGGCAGGGACATAACTGCCTGATCCATTGCCAATGATATGTCACTTAATTTTTCAGGAGAACCAACAAAGAGGCAGTTATCCTTTCTTTCTATATTCCCACCTGTTGTTTTTGTTACAGCATCGATGAATATAACCATCTTTGTGTCTATTTTATTTTGCTTAAATATTTTTTCTATTGTTTCAAACGGCTTGCTTAGTGTAACATAAACACCGGGTATATTTTCATCCTCAACTAATTCTTTTATTATCTCTATGTTTGTTTTTTGATAGTCTTTGGCAGAGACTGTTGCTAAAGCCACATACTCTTTTAGGTCTTTTAGGCTTTCCCTAAATTTTTTCTTTATGTCTTTTGCCATTTTTATCCAAAAACCTGTTTTTGGTAGTTTTTTGCTTTTTTTAGAATATTCTTTATATGCTTTGCAAATTTTAGCATTTTTTCTTCTTCTTTCATCATAGATGAGCTTAATTTTTCAACCTCATTTATATTTTTTATTAATTTGTTGCCAAGATGCTTTACACTAGTATTTATCTTAAGCATTTCATTGCCAGATTTTATTTCATTTATATATCCTTCCAAGTAAACAGTTGTTTCTATTAGGCTTTGCAATTTTTTTTCAAAATTCTTTATTGCCTTTTTTTCAATATCCTCTTCTTCCTTTATATTGCCAACCTTTTTGAAATCTTTAATAAGAAAATCTTTTTCTTTATCAATTAATTTGTGCAATCTTTTTAGCTCAATATCTGTATAAACAGAAGTATGAAATTCTCCAAGATCTATTATTGGCCCTTTATTTTTTGTTTCCTCTTTTGCCATTATATTTTTTGTAGTTGCATTAGTATTTAAAATATTCGATTTTAATTATTTTATATTGAGTTAGAATATTACATTGCATATCTTAAATCCAGCGCATGATGTCAACAGCTCACCGACACTATCGGTTAGAGACCGATGGCATGCTCGCCCTACGGGCTCGGTCGGTTCACTCTTGAGCACATTTTATTCCATGTTCAACCATCAATCACAGATTGGTGGAATAAAATGTTTTAATCAATGGAAAGTTTTTTATATGTGTTATACTAATTTTGAATATAATGAACAATGAAAAGGTATCAACAGGAATAAAAGGATTGGACAGCATTCTTAAAGGGGGGTTTAATAAAGGGGCAAGTGTCCTGGTAACAGGCCCTCCTGGAACAGGAAAGACAATATTTGCCATACAATTTATAATTGAAGGGGCAAAAAAAGGAGAGGCAGGAATCTATATAACATCTGAAGAGGTAATAGAAGATATAAGAATATATGCCAAATACCTAAATTTGGATTTAGAAAAATATGAAAAAAAGGGTTTAATAACTTTAGTAAAGCAATCAACTACATCAAGAAAACTTATGTCAATAGCTACTCCTCTTGCTTTAATCAAGTCAAAAAAGATAAAAAGGATTGCACTTGATTCATTAACATTATTTGAATATACACATGTTGCAGGAGAGCTGGATTACAGGAAAGAGGTTCTAGATTTTATAATGACTATGAAAACACTAAATTTAAACCTGGTTGCTGTATCGCAAAAATCTATCTCTTTGTTAGATGATATTGATTATAAAGCAGAGGATTTTCTTTTTGATGGTTTAATTGTGCTGACAAAGATCAGGAAGGGCTCTGTTTTTGAACATTGCCTTAATGTTGTGAAGATGCGTGGGCAGGATCATCTTTTAGATGTTTTTCCATATGTCATAAAAGAAGGCGGGATAGAAGTATTTCCAAAAGAATTGCCTTTTTCACTGATAGACAAAGATACAGAAAAAAAGAAATTCTAAAAATGACAAACCATTTAACAAGAGTCTCTACTGGTGTTCCTGGTCTAGATCCTTTGGTAAAAGGCGGTTTTGTAAGAGACAGTATCAATCTTATTGCAGGAGGAACTGGCACTGGAAAAACAATATTTGCCATACAGTTCCTTGTGGATGGCATAAAACATAATGAACCGGGGGTCTATATAACATTTGAAGAAAAGAAGGAAAAGGTCTATGAAAACATGCTTGAGTTTGGCTGGGATCTGGAAAAATATGAAAAACAGGGAAAGTTTGTTTTTTTAGAGTACACACCAGAACAGGTAAGAAAGATTTTAACTGAGGGCGGCGGGACAGTAGAGTACATGATTGAGAAGATAAAGGCAAAAAGACTGGTTATAGACTCAATAACATCTTTTTGCATGCTTTATGAAGATGCACTTACACAAAAAGAGGCTGCTCTTGATCTTTTTAACCTGATAAATAAATGGAACTGCACAGGTTTAATGACATCAAGAGATATTTCTGCTGAAGAAAGCATAATAAGCGCTGCTATGGAGTTTGAGGTTGACAGCATTATATTACTGTATCATGTAAGGAATAAAGGCATCAGGACAAGGGCACTGGAGATTCTTAAGATGAGGGGGACAAAGATACCTGAAAAAACAGTTGCCCTGGATATAAATAAAAAGGGGATTGTTATAAATCCAAGAAAGATAATTATTTTCTAAAATCCGAATAGTCCTCCAAGCATATTTTTGATTCCGTACCTTACGATAAAAAACAGAGGTATTGAGATAACCAATAAAGGCAATATGAATTTAATGCCCCCTTTTTCTTTTCCTGTGCTTATCAACCCAAGAATAAGTGAGGCTAATATTGATGTTGTTATCAGCAGGGTTACAATAAAATTTATTATAAATCCTATTGATATTTCAGGCGGCGTCATTTTCATTGGAGAGGATGTTACTGTTGAAGGAACATCTATTGAGGTTATGCTTGTTGTTATTATTTCAGATAAAAAAGATGACAACCCAAATAGTATAGGGGCCACTAACCCTGCTGCAACAAATATAAATATGATATACATGTTTACGCTTGCCCTTACTTTTCTGTCAACTATCTCCTGATTTCTTAGATCAGATGCTGTTTGATCCAGCAATGCCGCCAATTCACCTCCTGATCTTATTCCTGATGCTATCAATTCCATTGTTCTTTCTAATTTTTTTGACTTTATTCTTTTTGTCATATCTAATAATGCCTTATCTACCTGTTTTCCCATTGCTATCTCTTTTCCAACCATATTGATTTCATCTTTAAAGGGCCCAAATTCCGGCCTTGCTGATAATAATAATGCCTTGTCTGTTGTCAGCCCAGCCCTCAGATTAGATGACATTAACTGTAAAGCATCTGGAAGCACTGATTCTACAAACCTGCCTTTTTTATCTGTAGATAATACCAGTCTCAAATAAACTATCATTTCAAATAAAAAGAATGAAACTACAAATAAAGGCAGAAATGGTTTTTTAATCAGAAATCCAATACCAAATCCAATCACAAGGGAGAAAAGAAAACCAAAAACCAGCGTAAATCCTATAAATTTTTTTGGGTCTATTCTTATGCCTGAATATGCCAATAAATTAATCAGGCTTTCTCTTATTTTTTTTGGATAAAATCCTGCTATAAACCTGTACATTTACTCACCCAATAGGTTTGGCCTTTTTGTTTTAATTATTCCTAAAAACATTATCTGGAAAAAAACAACAAGGCCATATAAACTCCAAAAAACTATTTTTGTTCCTGTTTCTGATAAAGATACAAATGACAGTAAAACAATGAGGAATGTTGTTCCCAAAGCAGGGATTATTACAGCAACAAGCATATAGAACATTGCTATTGGATTAAGCTGAGACCCATATTTTTCCACCTGTATTATCTGTTCTTTTGAGAGTGAATCTGTTATCTCTTTTATAACATTTCCTATATCAGATCCTGCTTTCATACCGTTAATCAGCTGCCATATTGCCCTCCTGAAAAAAAGAGACGGATTCTTTGTAGCCATATTTTCGAGAGCCTCTATCTGGGGTATGCCTGCATTTATCTCTTTAACTGCTTTTTTAAACTCCAGTGAAACCTCACCATAGTTTTGGGATGAAATAATTACCATAACATCAAACAAGGTAATCCCGGAATTAACCTGAATCAGTATTGCCCTCAGCGCTGATACAATATTTACCTCTATTTTTTTTATTTTTTTTCTTGAAGAGAGTTTTGGATAGTTTAACTGCTGTATGAGCATAAATACCCCCACAATAAATACAATCAATGGCCCAATAAGGAAATACCCTTTTTTTGAAAGGAGAAGAATAAGGAATAACGAGAAAAAGATAAAAAAGAAGGATGTTGAGGCCAGGCACATTGCAATATAATCTCTTGGGTTTATTTTCATATCTGCCCTTTCCAGCTCTATCTCAAGATACGGAAAAAATGGATTAATAGATTTAGCTGCGCCCTGAAAAAAATATGAAATCTTTTTTAATAACTGCGGTGGAATTAAGCAGAAAGGAATCTTTATCATTTTATACCTATCAGTTTTGGATCCATGTTTTTAGCTGCTATCCTTATCACATTTTCAGGATTTATATAATATTCCCTAATCACTTTCCCAACACTATGCATGTCCCTTATTTTTCTTTTTATCATCCAACCAAGTATTTTCTGCTTATCAAGCAGATCCTTATTCATCTCATTCAGAGTCATACCTGTATGTCTTGATAAATCATCAAATAACTTCAGTGATTTTGCATGCTGCACTATCTTGTCACTATCCGGTTTCCATCTGTAAAGCACATTTGGTTTCACTACAATATTGTTTTCTTCCCGTCCAGATATAAATTCCCCGATTTGATAGACCCGCCTTATCCCCCTCCTTCTTTCCCTAAACATTACAACATTCAGATTAACTGCGCCCAAAAGACCAGAGGGGACTTCTATCGGAGGATTGATCAACCTTTGTATTGTTGCAGACATAGAGTCTGCATGGACAGTTGCATATACAGAATGGCCTGTATGCATCGCTTCAAATAAAACCTCTGCCTGGTCTTTTTTTCTCATCTCCCCAAGTATTATCCTATCCGGCCTCATTCTCAGTGAATTAACCAGCAAATCCAGCATTGTTATTGCCCCTTTTCCCTCTGGATTTGGCTCTCTTGTTATAAGAGGGCACCAATAGAGAAATCCAGGCAGCATCAATTCCCTTGTGTCCTCTATGCTTATAATCCTGTGATTAGGGGGAATAAACATCATGCAGACATTAAGAAAAGATGTTTTTCCAGAAGCTGTTCCTCCGCTTATGAGCACATTGCACTCGTATTGTATTGCAAACCATATTAAACTGAATACTTTTGCATCGCACGTGTTATTCATTATCAAATCTATTACAGTCCATGGATCTCTTGCAAATCTCCTTATGGTCAGTGTGTTTCCTTTTGTTGCTATGGGATGCAAAACTGCATTCGCCCTGTCTCCTGTGACCAGATTAGCGTCAAGCAAGGGGCTTAGTGTTGTTATTTGCCTCCCTACACGCCTCGCTATTATATGCGCATAATTCTGTATTTGGGTTTCTGTTTCTATTACAATATTTGTTTCAAGCCAGCCATATTTTTTGTGATATATTCTTACCGGCTCTTTGCTTGACATTATAACTATCTCTTCCAAATTGGTGTCATTTATCAATAATTCAATTTTTCCAAGTCCAAGCATCTCCCTAAGCAGTATCCCAATAAGGAAATCTTTTGTTTTAGGGTTTATTTTTGGCAGCTTTTTTTCCAATAATACAGATGCATTATTCCTAAATTTTTCCTTTAATTGTTCAACTGATTTCGGGTCAAGAAGCTCAATACTGCTTAATGTTAATCCAACTATTAGTTCCTGTTTTATTTCATCCAATAATGCTTCTGTTGCAGGAGATAATTCATGAACAAACACCTCATATCGTTTAATCAATCCCTTTCCACCAATGATTTTTACACCAAGCCTGCTTTTATCTGATTCTATATTATATTCCTCAATTACTTCTTCTTTTTTAGCTTCTTTCATCATTTTTCTGTTTTCTTTTCCTTAATCAGCAAAGGTGAGCCAACGGCTGGATACTCTATTTTCAGCATTCCATGCTTTTCAAGTATTGCTGCCCACTCTTCTGCAAGATTTCTGTCTATCTTAAAAGAGCGCATGACATCATAGAGCCTTATTTTTTCTTTTTTCTGCAATAGATTGTATAAAACATCCAGTTCTGTCTCATATTTTTTTGGGATAAGCTCTTTTGCAATAAAAACCGGTTTTTCTTCTGGTTTTTGTTTTTTTATCTTCTTTTTACATCTTCCATAAATAAAAATGGAAGCAAGCATAACAGATAAAAAGATATAAAATGCTATTTTTTCTGCTTTTATATAGCTGTATATCGCAGAAGCAAAGGAGATGAAAAATAATAATATGTATGTAATGGATTTTGTTATTTTTATCTTTGTTTCTTTTTTTTGTTTTTTAATATTTTTTTCCGCTTCTTTTTTAATGCTTACCCCTGCTTTTTTCTTGATTCCATCTCTTAAACTTAGAATCTTTTTTACTGCTTTTTCTTTCTTTTTTTCCGTGATTTTAGATTTCATTGATTTATACAAACTATTAAGAGGATTAACAATTATAATGAGCGCAATAATCATCATCAAAAGATAAATCAGCCAGCTTTCTTTTAATGGGGATTTTAACAAAGGGATTATTAAATTCCTTTGTAAATATAAGAAGAAGATAATTCCTGAGAGTGTCCCAAAAAACAGCGTGTAAACAATGATGTTAAATAATCTCTTTTTATGATACTCTGTATAAAAAGATATGCATAAAATAAGCAAAGACAAAGACATAACAACTAATCCAAAAAAGGATGCTGCTAATTTATTAAAGGTGTAAGACATTATTACAATCAGAAGGCCCACCCAAAAGAAAATATTATATATTTTGCTTAAAAGGTTATGCTTTTTTTTTGTTTTTTCCTTGGTTTTCACTCTTTTAATAATTATTTTTTTGTTATTTTTATCCATGTTCACCACACTTTAGATTAATGTCTAACCAACTTAATTATTTAGAAATATGTTTTTAAATGTGTGTGTTAATTTTAGAATGGTAAATTACTTAATCCTTACATAACCGCTTTTAGTTAAATTTAAATCCTGAAAATCGGTGTTAATAACAGCATCAGGATACTCTATATCAATAGCCGAGATTTCATCAAATAATATTTTTGTTCTTACTCTTGATTTTGATTTACTATAAATATCAAAAATCCCATTTTCAACCTCTATTTCAAATTTCTCCCCGTTTACAGCAATCTCTGTTTCTCCATAGGGGTCTATTAATACGCTATCAGAACATATACCCTGATCACCCACTATTTCCACATCAAGCATTAAACTGCCTTCTTCTACATCAAAATCACATGATGTAATGTTTCCTTTTATTTTGGCGTAGATTGAAATTGTGTTGAAATTTATTTTTTCAGGTAAAATTCTGATTTTTTTTCCGCCAAAATCCAGATGCTTATATGTTATATTATATGGTTTAACAACTAAAGGGAGATATTGGGTTATATCGCTGATATTCAATGAAACATGCTCCTCATTACTTTCAACAAAATCCTTAAAATCATTCATTAAGGCAACAAAAATTGTTTTATTATTAGGCAAATCCTCTTCAAAAGAAACACTAATATCACTAACATTAATTATAATTTCTGCTTCTTCAAATATCTGCCTTAAGGATTTTTGAATGGAGTTATCTAAATCATAAAGCTTGTCAAATGCTGCTGATTCTGCTAATCTGAGTTTGGTGTTTTCTGATGCGTTTAGTATAATGATTGACAGGCTCAATATAATAAGCGCAACCATCATTGCTCCAATTGTAAAAAATAATGCTTTTTTATTCATTTTAACCAAACCCAGTACTTTATAATTATAAAATAATTTTCAGGCGTTACTGTTATTTTTTTTCCTGTTAGTATGAACCTATCTTCAGGCAATGCCTTTGTTGTTTCAAGCACACCTTTATTTTGGGGGAAGTTCCCCTCAAGCCTTATTTTCATGTTGTAGTTTACAGGAAGCACTGAGTAGAGTTCTGTCTCTATTGATTGTTTGTTTATGCTGTTAAATGCTCCTTTATTGTCCATAAGCGTTATTATGTCTGATGCTGTTCTTAAAATGTGGATAGAGGATTGCTCTTCTTCTGCTTTGTTTATATAAAATACTGCAGCAGAAAATATGATAAAAACCACAAACAGCGATATTATTACATCTAGACTGAACACTATTGCTTTTTTACTGCTCAAACTTTTATTCCCAGATTGTAAATTTAAGTATTGTTGTTTCATTTTGGTATAAAACATATCTGTTTATGTCAACAGAATAATCCCCATCAGAGGGCTCGCCAATATCTTTTATTGCTGTGCCATTTATAGCTGTAAGGACTATATAAAAATTGCATCTCTCTATATTGAACTTTTCTTTTAGTTCTGTATAATTGGAGTCAAAAAAGGCGTTTACCCTGTTGTATGAGAGTATCCTGTCATAACCTGCAAGGCCAATTGCATCTGCATTTGATATGTTTGATTCCCAGTCTGGTGGAATCCCCCTGCTTTTTACAAGCATGTCTGTTATTTGGAATCCTATTGTTTCCAATTCCTGGTATTTGATGCTTTCATCAAGCCTTTTATTATATGTATCAAGATATATGACAATAAAAATTATCAGTATCATAAATATAAATACTGCTATAAAGAGATCAGTTACAGCTATCTGGGCTTTTGATTTCATTTTAGGATATTATTACAGTTCCATTGATGTTTTCTATTTTTATATCCCCTGTTAGATTGTAATTACCTGTTTTTATTGGAATTGTACATCCAACAAAATAATCATTATCTATGCTATGAACTTCTATTGTGCTTGTGTTGTAGATTTTTAGGCTGTATTGTGTTTTTGCCTGAATTGATGTTCCGCTTCCGCTATTATGAGTGTATAATATGAAATTTGAAAATTTTAAACATTCCTGTTTTTTCTCGATTATGTCTTTTTTATAGTTTAGTTCCCTGTTTTTGTTTATACTAAAAACAGACAGTATAATCAATATGAAAAGGACTATTCCCAGTGAAAAAAGAAATTCAATGCTAATCTGGCTTTTTTTATTCATTTTATTATATTGTCTCTTGCGCACAACAACAGAAATCTCCTGTTTCAACAGTACAATGTTCATCTCCTCCGCTTTCCCATGTTCCCCCTACATACTCGCTGCATTTCTGCGCGTTTTGCCTGCATACCCCATCTATGTAACCAATGTATCCACAATAACCTGCACAACTGTCTA
>JAGLZG010000015.1 GCA_023131705.1 Nanobdellota archaeon | reverse complement strand
ATACAAACATAACCAATTTAACAGGCACATCAAACAGCACTAATTTCTCTTACACACTGCCTTATGAGAATACTTTTTTATGGAACTGTTTAGGTTATGATTCTGATGGCCATAACGCATGGTCAGAAGAAGGAAATTATACTATTACTTTAGATACAACTGCTCCAACAGTAACCTTGCTATACCCATCAAATGCTTCAACCAATGATTCAGCAACAATTACATTCGGCTTTAACACAACAGAGAATGGTGCTTGTTCATTATACCTCAACAGCTCAGGAACATTTGGAATTAACACAACAAACAGTTCCATAACACAGGCAGATAATAATTTTGTTGTAACATTAACTCCGGATGGTGATTGGCTATGGAATGTTGAATGTAATGATTCTGCTGGGAATTATGCTAATGCTACAAATAATTGGACTTTAACAATCAGCACAAATAAAGCTCCAAATACAACCCAGGTTTTAGTTAATTCAACACCAGCAAGAAGCAATAGGACAAATGAGAGCTTAACTTGTTATGCAAAAGCTGATGATAGTGAAAATGCAACTGGTTTAACAGCTTATTATATCTGGTATAATAATACAAAAAGCATTGGAATCAATGGAAGCACTAACTCTATTAACAATAACACGTTAAGCCTAATAGCAACTTTAGGTTATGGAAATACAACAAAGAATGATAATTGGACTTGCTCTGTAATGTTTAGTGATGCTTTATTAAATGAATCTGATTGGAATAATGCTACTCTAACTATATTAAATGCTGCTCCTATACATTCTACACCAATATTAAATTCATCTGCTTTAGAAAACAGGACTAATGAAACACTAAGCTGTTATAACCAATCAACAGCAGATATTGATGATGATAATGTTGTTAATTATTATAGATGGTATAACAATTCTGTTATAATCCAGGAACTAGAAAATCTAACAACAATTTCTACTGCAAATACAACTAAAGATGCTAATTGGACATGTGAAATTACACCAAATGATGGAACTGAAAATGGAACAGCTTTGAATTCTACCTCATTAATAATAAGGAATACTGCTCCAACTCATAATACTCCTATATTAAATTCTTCTGCTTTAGAGAATAGAACTAATGAATCCTTATCTTGTTATAATCAAAGCCTGAATGATATTGATTCAGATACAATATTAGTTTATGTAAAATGGTATGTGAATGGAACTATAGATAATACTCTTGAAAACCTAACAACAATCTCTTCAACAAACACAACTAAAGATGATAATTGGAGTTGTGAAGTGACTCCATTTGATGGAACAGATAATGGCACTGCTAAGAATTCAACTTCTTTAACAATAAGAAATACTGCACCAATTATCTCTTCTCTTAATTATCCAACAGATGGGCTTTTGCTTGAGAGAGCATTAAACGCCACATTAAATGTAACTGTAACAGACCTTGATGAAGATGTTATGAACATAACATTTTATAATGCAACAGATGGAATAATCTGTATAAACACTAACATAACTTCTGATTCAGCTACAACCTGTAATTATACTAACCTGACAGCAGGAAAAACATACAGCTGGTATGTTAATGTGACAGACGAAGAATCAACGACCCAAAGCAGCATATGGAGTTTCACGCCAAATGACGAGCCTAAAACAATGAATATGAGGACAGAAGATAAAAATGCCACTTCACTAATTCTTAAATGGAGTAATGAAAATGATATGGAATGGATCTCACTCAAGCTGGGCTCTGATATAATGGAAGTAAGAAAACTTACATCAGGAGATAATAACTGGACAATTTCTAGTCTATATGCTGATACAACATATAACTTTACCTGGCAGGTTGGAGACAACCTGACAGCATTTAGTGATTACTACAGCTTTTTTATAAGGACAGGATGGTATGAAAATTATACAGATTACAGCTATAAAAGATTGATTACAGTAAATGATGCAGATATAGATTTAGAGAATTATGTCCTTAATGTATCCTTAAATGAAACTAATTTTGACTTTACACATATGAATTGGACAACCGGCAATGATATAAGGTTTGTTAATTACAGGGAAACAAAAACACTGCCTTACAAGCTGATTTACCTGAATGTTACTGGTAACGGAGGCCAGGAGCAGCAGGAAAATGCCAATGAAACAGGCTCTGATGGAAACTGGGTTAACCTAAGCTATGCTTATGATGGTGACTGGGATACGCAGGCATCTCCTGACATTAATACAGAAGCAGTATATTATGCTAATTATACAATACCTACAGGAGCAAAAACAACCTCTACATGGAGAATTTATGATGGCGGCTGGGGATGGGATTTAAGCCTGCCATCAGACTGCTTTGGTGGAGCTAAACTAAGGTTTAAAGTGGTAGCAAATTACTCTAATCCAAGCGTATATTCATATTGCCAAAATAATTCAAATAATAATTGGGTTTTAATAAGAAACAACAGCCATGTTTCCTACTATGTCTATGAAGAGATGGTTACATGGCATTATAAAGGAAACTTAAATGTTTTGGTAAAACCCAATCATTTTGATGATGAGACCCAGGGAGACAAACCAGGAATTGATGGTAATTATAATACAAAGTTTTGGATATATTATAACAAATCATCAGCCAGTAACGAGTCAAATAGCAGCTTAACTTATAGTGGAATATGGCAAAACCACACAATAGGCTCTGAAGAAGCTTATAGTCCACCATCACCATCTATTATTAATGTTAATGAAACCGGCAAGACAGATACAAGCATTAATATAAGCTGGACAGTAGACCAGATAACTAATAACAGGATAAAATATTCTCTAAATGAGTGGTTTATTGGAGAAACCTGGGCAAACAGGATAATAAACAATACAGAAAGATTTGATCATTTATCTGGTGATATAGGGCATATAAAGCCATTAATAGTTTACTCAGATAATTACATTATCCTTATAAATGTGACCTGCTCTAATACAAGCTACAGCACTAATTATTCTATCAACTCCTCAAAAGACCCGGTAGAAATAACCTTCTATAATCTCAATACTAGTGAATATTTAAACTGGACTGTAAACTATACTATGAACAAAACATGGGACAGGGCAACCAGCTCCCCGGCATTTAAATTAGAAAGCTTAACAGGAAATACAACCTATTATTATGGAGTATGGTCATGGGGAGCTACTGGAAATGCTAGTGAAAGAGGTAATTTTACATTAGGAACAGTTCCTTCAGCGCCTGTTGTAGAGATAATCAATTATACTGAAGACAGGTCTGTTAAGCAGATTACAATATGCAGTAATTTAACCAGCTTGGCTAACCAAAGCAATATAGCCTGTTATTTCCAGTACTGGATAAATGGGACTGAAGATGAAGCATTCAATACAACTGGAAATGTGACTAAAAATTCTGTAGGAACATTCTGTTCAGATATAAGCGTGGAATACGGCAATTATTATTTATACAGGGCTGTAGCAGAAGGCAATGAAACCACTGGTTACTCTAACGCCTATGAAAATGATTTTATGGCAATTCAGGAGTTTTTTGCAGGAAGTTATGTAGAGGATGACAGTGACGGCAGGTCAAGGCAGTATTGTCCTCCTAAATCAGATGGTACAATTAATTTAAATGCTGCCTGCTATGAGCAAAAAGGCTATTGGGAAGGCTCTCAACAGGAGGAAACCTGGATTTGGATTGAAACCAATATTTCAGACAGAGGAATTCTTAAACTCTATTGGTGGGATGGGGCAAGCTGGTCAGCATACAATATGACTAATGACACAGATTCTGATATGCAGTACATAAAGATGGAAAACCTCAGTGATACCTGGCAGACATTTTACATAACAAACCAGTCAGACAATATCGTGCTTAACTGGACAAAACCAAATGTAATACATTTAGAAAATCAAAACAGAACAGATACAGGAAAATATGTGTCATTTAATGGAACTCCCTCGGATATTAGCTATGAATTATTGTATTTAGTTCCTGTATATTATAACTCAAGTGCATACAGGTGGTGCATGGCAGCGCCAACTGGAAACCTGTATGACTGCATGAGTGTGGAATATTTTGGCGGCGGAAGAGAAGCTGGCATGGGAGAAAATATGTCAGGAACAGCTTATGACAGGGGAAGGTTCTTTAGAGGAGGGATAGCGAATGGGGAGATTTATGATAGTGGTGTACTAAATCCAGATATTAGCTCAAACAGGGAATTTGGAGAAACTGACCACATTAACAGGCATTGCTATGCATTTACTAATTATTGGTGGAATAAGACCACTTTGCCAGCTAATAACATTACCAATTATTATTATCATTATTGGAGCAAGACTGACTGGTGGTCAACATACTTTGGATATCCTCAGTCATTCAGGTATGATTTTGTTGCATTATTCAAATGGGAGTATGATTCACTAAGCCAGACAAGGGACTTTAGCGCAATTGAAAAAACAAAAATAACAGAAGAAACAAAAGTAAATAATGTAAGTAGCTCTATATTTAATTCCTCCTATAATGAGAGTTTGCTTATTGGCCATAAGTCATTTGATCCAATAACTCTTACTGGTTATAATGGAGATGAAATATACAACTTTGGCTTCCAGACAGATGGAAGATGGACAAACCAGATGATTGGAAAATATCAACAAGGGTTTGTAATATTTAATCTGCCGGATAATGCAACTTTGCAGGGAATGGATTCAGATTCAGATATCTTAAATGATTATGATGAGCTGTTTGTTTACTATACAAATCCAAAGTCTGCAGATACTGATGAAGATGGAAGAAATGATGGAAATGAAATAGCTCTTGGTTATGATCCTAATTTATATACAGATGTTGATTGTCCGCCAGATATTACAACACCTCAGTTTAACCAGTCTGTCTATTATACAACTATGGCTGTTAAGGTTAATGCAACCTATACAGATCCTGATAATGATAATGGCACTGTTTACTTTAGATGGTATAGAAATGAAAGTAATATATTTAATCAGACCTATACAAATGTAGTAAATGGAACAGTTCTTAACTCTGGTTTAGGAAATGATAATTTTAGTAAGAATGATGTAATAAATGTAACTGTCTATGCTATGGATAGTTTTAGTGAGGTCTCTGCAACAAAACAGAATGATATAACAATACAAAATACTGCTCCAACAACAACAAATCCAACCTTAAATACATCAACAGCATATACTGATGATACAATAATATGTACCAATGGCAGTTTTTCAGACATTGATAATGATGTAAAATCAAATGATTGGTATAGGTGGTACAAGAATGGAACTTTAGTATCTGGTGAAACATCTTTAACCTTAGATTTAAGTATAGCAGGTAATGGTGATAAAAATGATAATATTAATTGTGAATGGATTGCTGATGATGGAACTGATAATTCAAGTTCAGGATGGTTGGGTTCTGCTAATTTAACTATAAATAATGCAGCGCCAACTCATACAACGCCAATACTAAATTCATCTGCTTTGGAAAACAGGACTAATGAAACATTAAGCTGTTATAACCAATCAACAGCAGACATTGATAATGATAATATTGTTAATTATTATAGATGGTATAACAATTCTGTTATAATCCAGGAACTAGAAAATCTAACAACTATTTCAACTACAAATACAACTAAAGATAGCATATGGGTTTGTGAAATTACACCATTTGATGGAACTGAAAATGGAACAGCTTTGAATTCTACTTCCTTAACAATTATTAATACAGCACCAGTCAATAATGGAACAATCCCTAACCAGACATGGGATGAGGATACCTCTAATCTAAATGCAATTAACCTCAGCAGTTATTTCTATGATATTGATAACGATGCTCTAAGTTATACAGCTACAGGTAACTCCAGCATTGCAGTTAAGATTGGTGATAATGCAATGGTTAATTTCTCGCAGCCTGGTGACTGGTATGGTATAGAATATGTTGTATTCACAGCAAATGATGGTTCTTTAACAGCAGAATCAAACAATATAACTCTAACAGTAAATAATGTGGAAGAAGGTGGAGGTGGAGGAGGTACTCCTCCTGAAGAGCCGCCTGAAGAAGACCCATGCGAGGGTGTAACTTGTGATGATACAGTCA
>JAGLZG010000149.1 GCA_023131705.1 Nanobdellota archaeon | reverse complement strand
GTGTATTGAGTATTAATACAGTACAAAACTTAAGTTTAGAGAAAGAGAGTTCAGTATTTACAAGTAGAGTTGTATATCTAACAGGAGAACCTGATGGAACTAACTACTTTGCATCAGAGTCAATAGGGAGTGTACCAACAGTTACAGCAGTAATTAGTGTACCTAATAATACAATAGTAAATTTACCTATATATCATACAGGAGATGCACCTCAACAAGTTGACAGAACTATAGTAAAAGGAGAGAGAACAGCAACCTTATCTTATGAGGTTAACTCAATACAAGGACAAGAAAAGTTCTATATTGAGGCATATTTAGTAGATGATTTAGGGGCAGTAGTCGGAGCACCAACAGGATTACCTGTAGGTTCTTTAGGAGTAGTGCCTATTGGTGTGTTAGAATCACCAATACTAAACACTATAACTGCTAATCAAGAGAACACTATTGAGTTAAGAGGGCAAGTACCTGTAGATGTAGTATTACCTACAAGCTATACAGTTAGGTATCAAATTAGATGTGAGAAAGTAGGAGCAACAGGTGGAGATAAAACCTTTACCTTATACTTTGGTTCTGACCATGATTCTAAAGTAATTGGATTAGGAATACTTACTACAGATACAGTACAGAATACATCAAGTGTAACAGGAGCAACTACAACAGAAGCTCTTAATACTTTGGATAATAAGTTTGATGGTTATGTTACTTTAGATACAGCACAAACTATTACAGGAGAGAAGACATTTACAAAAGATGTTATTATAAGGGATGCTAAAAAATTATCTGTAATCACAGGGTTTATTAATTTATCAGAAGGGCATTTATATCATGATAAATTAAGGATGGTTGCTCCATCTGGGGCATACTCTGATACTTTACCAAACGGAGTAATATATACTTTTGCAGGGGGTAGTTTAGAGATAAAGAGACCTGATGTATTATCAGGAACATATGTACAAACTTGGCAGGGCAAAACAGGTACTATTGCATTATTAAGTGATGTAGAAGCAGTAAGTGACAGAGTAGATGTTTTAGAAGAGAAAATACAAGTGTCACAAAAGAACCTTTCTTATGGAGAGTCTTACATACAGAATTACAGAAGTAGAGTATTAGATGATGGAGCAACATATTTTCCTAATGAAGGTGGTTATGATTATGCTTTAATGAGAGAACAAGGATTAGACCAAGACATGAGTCTGATGTTAACACCGAGTGCAGTTAAGGCAGGAGTTCTTTATAATGTTAAGCC
>JAGLZG010000148.1 GCA_023131705.1 Nanobdellota archaeon | reverse complement strand
TTATGAATTCAGTAATTAACTCTTTCAAGTTTAGTATTTTTGGAACATTGTTTACTAATGCCAACATTATCACTCCAAATGTTACCTGCAGTCTTGTGTGCTTGTATAAAAGGTTCAGAACAACATCCGGGTTAGCGTCTCTGGACAGCTCAATAACAACACGCATTCCCTCTCTGTCTGATTCATCTCTTATACCTGTTATTCCTCTTATTTTTTTATCTCTTACCAAGTCTGCTGTAGCTTCTACCATCCCTGCCTTGTTAACCATGTAGGGAATTTCTTTTATTATTATGCTTTGTTTTCCTTTGTTTTCCTCTATCTCTGCTTTTCCTCTTACTATTATTTTTCCTCTTCCCTGTTTGTATGTATCCAGTATAGATTTTCTTCCGCAGATTATCCCGGCTGTTGGAAAATCAGGCCCCTGTATTATTTTAAACAGGTTTTCTATTTCAATATCTTTGTTGTTGATTACCTCAATTACTCCATTGCATATCTCTGTTATATTATGGGGTGGGATGTTTGTTGCCATTCCGACAGCAATGCCGCTTGAACCATTCACCAGAAGATTAGGGAATTTAGAAGGAAGCACTGAAGGCTCTTTAAGGCTGTTGTCAAAGTTTGGTGTGAATTTAACTGTCTGTTTTTCTATATCTTTAAGCATCTCTTCAGAAAGCTTGTTAAGTCTTGCCTCACTGTACCTCATAGCAGCAGCAGAGTCCCCATCAACAGAACCAAAATTGCCCTGACCGTTTATTAAAGGATATCTTAAGGAGAAAGGTTGCACCATTCTAACTAATGAGTCATATACAGCTATATCTCCGTGTGGATGGTATTTACCTAAAACTTCTCCTACGATTCTTGCTGATTTTTTAAAAGGCTTGTTATGAAACATAGCTAGGTTATGCATTGCAAATAGAATCCTTCTGTGAACTGGTTTCAGGCCATCCCTGACATCCGGAAGAGCCCTTCCTATAATAACAGACATAGAATAGTCCAGGTAAGACTGCTTCATCTCATCTTCTATTACTCTGTTGATTACTTTGCCTTGAGTTTTTTGTTTATTTTCTTCCATTTTAATCATCAAAGAAGCAATTCTCTACAAATAAGAGTGTCTTTTAGTTTATAAGTCTTTTGGTTGAAAACAAGGGATAGAAGGCTTGTAGTGGCTGTTTTCAAGGGTTTGGAGGGTTTGCGTGTAAACAAACTAAATCAGGATTAAAGCCTTTTAATAATATTATTTTTTACAAGATATGATCTTCCGCAATAAACGCATCTTTTTGTTTTGCCTTTTAATATAATAGAATCTGTCTGATACTTCATCTGGTTCCTGCATTTAGGGCATCTGAGAAGGAATGTTATCAT
>JAGLZG010000147.1 GCA_023131705.1 Nanobdellota archaeon | reverse complement strand
GTTTTATGCCCATAAAGAAAGAAATATGATAGAATTATTAGTACAAATGCTTAGGTCATTGCCCATAGAAGAACTCAAAGGACACAATGACTTATTAGTTCTCAAAGGAGTTCACAAATTACCTACATCATTACTTGGTGTAAAGAAACAACTTAAATTTAAGAAGTTATGGCAGAGAAAAGAGTAGTTATAATAGAGTCTAAAACTAAGGGAGCTGAACAAAGTAATGATGCTTTAGCAGATTCTTATGAGGGAATAGCAAGGTCAGCTGATAAGGCTGATGCTTCTATTGATAGTATGAGTACCTCTAATACAAAGGCTACTGCTACCTCTAAGAATTTAGGAGAAAGTGTACGAGATAATGGAGGTGCTATTGCATTACTTGATAGTCTTACAGGAGGACTTGCTTCTAAGTTTAGAGATGCAGCTGAAGCTACTAAACTATTTAACTTTAACCTTAAAGGTGTAAGAACAGCATTGATTGCTACAGGTATAGGTGCATTAGTAGTAGCACTTGGCTATGTGGTTGCACATTGGGATGACATTACAGATGCAATTGGCATTACCAACACAGGACTTGAAAAACAAAAGAGGTTATTAGAGGGTCAACAAACACTATTAGATGCAAGGTTAGAACTTATAAGCTCTGAACTTGCATTAGAGGAGCAGGTTGGTGAAATCTCAGAGGAGAGTTTAGGGAAACAGAAAGAGTTATTGGATGCACAAATAGTAATTAGGAAAGAGCAACTTAGACTTATAGAAGAGGGAGGATTGGCTTTAAAGAAGAGGCAATTAGAGGCTGCAAGAGACAATTTACTATTAGGAAGAGGTACTCAATTAGGGGTAGATAATTTAACTGAGGCTGTAGAGTTGTTAGAGGTACAGGCAATAGAAGCCACAACAGCCATAAATGAAGCCCTTTTAAAAAGAGGAGAGTTAGATGTTGTAGAAGAGCCTACACCAAAAGGTCCTACAACAGAGGTTAAGGAGAAAAAGTCAAGAGGAATAGTAGGTTTTCCTGATATAGAAGAGGTAAAAACATTTACAGGAGAACTTATAGATATAAGTACTTTGGCAAGTAATGTGATTACTAATATGCAGGCAGATAACCTCAACCTCTTAGAAGATATGAGGGAAGAGCACTTTATGAATGAGATGTTCAGACAAGATGAAACTCTACGGAGAATATCAGATACAGGTATGGCTACTGCCAATTTATTTGGTGCATTAAGTTCTCTTTCAGGAGAGAATAGTAAAGAGCAAAAAGGGTTTGCTATTGCACAGGTAATAGCAGATTCAGCAGCAGCTATAGTTGCTACATGGAGAGGGTATGCAGGATTTGGTCCTTGGGGAACAGTTACTGCAGGTATTCAAACAGCTGCAATAGCTGCTATGGCAAAGAAGCAGATACAAGTTATTAATTCTGCTGATAGTGGTGGAGGTTCTGCAGG
>JAGLZG010000146.1 GCA_023131705.1 Nanobdellota archaeon | reverse complement strand
CATTCAAAAATAAACTTTGGCACTTAACTTGACAATGCCTTTTTTAATATAGTAGCCTAAACATTTATATATCACTTAAATAAATAAAACAATATGGAATACATAAAACTGGTTGAAGTTTGCTCTGCTCTTGAATCAACCTCAAAAAGGCTTGAAAAAACCTATATTATTTCTGAGTTTCTTAAAAAAACAAAAACAGAGGACCTAAATGAAATAATATTGCTATTGCAGGGAAAAGTATTTCCTCCTTGGGATGAACACAAGATAGGTGTTGCCTCCAGGTTAATCTTAAAAGCAATAAATAAAGCAGCTGGAATTAACATAACTAATATAGAAAAAGAGTGGGCAAAGATAGGGGATTTAGGAGATGTTGCAGAAAAACTCATAAAAACAAAAAAGCAGGTTACTTTATTTTCCAGCAGTTTGACAGTAAAAAAGGTTTTCAATAATCTAAGAAAACTGGCAGGATTAGAAGGTGCTGGAACAGTTAATAGAAAAATATCTTTGATTGCTGAACTGCTAACATCTTCAAAACCAATAGAAGCAAAATATATTGTCAGGACTGTCCTGGAAGAGATGAGGGTAGGAACAGCAGCAGGAACACTAAGAGACTCTATTGTCTGGGCATACTTCCCAGAAGCAGGAGCAGTATATAAAGATAAAAATATAGAAGTTAAAGACAGGGAAAAATATAATCATTATGTTGATATAGTCCAGTCTGCTTATGATATGTCTAATGATTTTAGTTTAGTTGCAAATACTGCTAAATCTAAAGGTAAAAAGGGCCTTAAAGAGATTGCAATAAAAGTAGGTATTCCGATTAAGGTCATGCTTGGGCCAAAAGAAAAAGATGCAGGCTCAGCTCTTAAGAGAGTAGGAACACCATGCCAGGCAGAATACAAGTATGATGGATTCCGTCTTCAAATTCACAAACAAGACTCTAAAATAACATTATTCACAAGAAGGCTTGAGAATGTAACAAAACAATTCCCAGAAGTTGTTAATTATGTTAAAAAGAATGTAAAAGGAAAAAGCTTTATTCTTGACTCAGAAGCAGTTGGTTTTTCTCCTAAAACAGGCGAGTATCTGCCTTTTCAGAATATATCCCAGAGAATAAAAAGGAAATACGATATTGAAAGAATGGCAAAAGATTTTCCAGTTGAGCTGAATATATTTGACTGTGTTTATTATAACGGAAAAAATATGATTAAAGAAATGTTTGGAAAAAGAAGGGCCATAATTGAAAAGATAGTAAAACAAGAGCCTAAAAATATAGTTCTTGCAAAAGCAATTATTGCAAAAAATGAAAAAGATGTTGATAAATTCTACAAAGAGTCAAAAAAAGCAGGCAATGAAGGTGTCATGCTTAAAAAACTAGATGCTCCTTACAAACCAGGAGCAAGAGTTGGTTATATGGTAAAGCTAAAAGGTGAGCTGGAAGCAATTGATGCTGTAATTATAGCAGCAGAATGGGGTGAAGGGAAAAGGGCAAAATGGCTGTCCAGCTTTACACTTGCCTGCATAGATGAAAACAACAGCTTCCTTGAGATAGGGAAGGTAGGCACAGGAATAAAAGAAAAATTAGAGCAGGGTGTCAGTTTTGAAGAATTGACCAATTTATTAAAGCCTTTAATAATAAGCCAAAAAGGAAAAAATGTAAAAGTCAAGCCCAAAATAGTAGTAGAGGTTATCTATGAAGAAATCCAGAAATCACCTACATATTCATCAGGATATGCTCTAAGATTCCCAAGAGTTCTAAGGCTAAGGGATGACAGAAGCCCGGAAGATGCTACAACCATGGATTACCTAGAAGATTTATATTTTGAGCAGAAGAAGAAATAAAATATATGCCCCTACCGGGAATCGAACCCGGATCTCAGGATTTTTGCATATTTACCGCAATCCTGTATTCTGTCCATTATACTATAGGGGCTTAATCAATAAAAGGATTATATTCTTTAAAAAGCTTTTTATATGGCTTTTTAGTCATTTTCTATATTGGAGGATATAAATATTACTACTTTTAAGTGATTATAAAATAGAAAGCTTTATATATTAGTGAATTTTGTATAATAACAATAAAATGGATAACAAAGATAAAGATGAAGGACTAGATGCAATAATCAAAGAATATAAAGATCTAGAAGAATTAAGTTGTGAAAATTTAATTAAATGGGAAGGGGAATTAGGAGACCATTTAGATCTAATTGAACTATATAGTGTGATAAAAAATGATGTTTTCCTAGGAAATACAGGTACAGTTATAGGGCAAGATGTAAGAGGTTATTTAATAGGTAAAGAAATAGAAGCACAAAAGAAAATTAGAGATATTATTAAAACAGATGAGCTTACTGGACTTGCAAATGATAAAGGTTATAATATGGGTATGAGGAGGTGTATAAACAGGATAGAAAGAGAACAATATCTAGATTCAAATAAATATATTGCATTTTTATTTATTGATATAAATGATTTTAAAGAAGAGGCAAACGATAAATACAATCATAAATTTGGAAATGATATATTAAGATACGTTGCAGATGCTATTAAAGGGCATACAAAAATTACAGATTTAAAAGCCAGATATAGTGGAGACGAGTTTATAATTGTTCTTGATCCATTTGATGTTGAAGATTCAAATAAATACTTAATGGATTTAACAAATGAAACTAATAAACATATTCAAAAAATGATTAATAGAGATCATCCTGGAAAAGAAGCAGCGATTACTGTCAGTATTGGAATGTCTTTATATGGAAAAGATGCACTAAATAAAAAAGAATTAGAACATCACTCAGATGATGCAATGTATCATGCAAAAAATAACCCTGTTGAAACTGAAGTAGGAACATTAAATTTCCATATCTATGATCCAAATATATCATATATTCAAAAAAAGAATAGGAAAGGTAGAGTTAGTAGTGCTAATGATACTAAATAAAAAATCCTTTT
>JAGLZG010000145.1 GCA_023131705.1 Nanobdellota archaeon | reverse complement strand
CAAACAGCTCCAACAATCATTTTCTTTGATGAGATAGATGCACTGGCTCCAAAAAGAGGATCCAACCAGGGAAGCCATGTAACAGAGTCTGTTGTAAACCAGATATTGACTGAGATGGACGGTCTTGAAAGCCTGAATGATGTTGTTGTATTGGCAGCAACTAACCGTCCTGATATGATTGATTCCGCTCTGCTGAGGCCGGGAAGATTTGACAGGTTAATACTTACTCCAATACCTGATAAAAAGACAAGAGAGGAAATATTCAATGTTCACACAAAAGGAATGCCTTTGAAAGATGTTGACATAAAGAAACTGGCAGAAAAATCAGAAGGCTATGCAGGTTCAGACATAGAAGCATTATGCAGGGAAGCAGCAATCAATGCCTTAAGAAAAGATCCAAAAGCAAACACAATAACAACAAAAAACTTTGAAGAGGCATTTAAAGAAGTGGGCCCTTCAGTATCAAAAGAGATAGAAGAGATGTATAAAAAAGCAGAAAACTCTCTCAAAGCAGCAGCAGCAAGAGAGATGGAAGAAAAACCAAAGTATTTTGGATAAAACTGAAATAACTTCCTACAATAGGGGGAAAGGAAGCTGTTTTTAATTTTCATGAAGGTTCTATTAATCCAAGATAAAACCATGTAAGGTTTGCTTTAGTCTATTCTATCAAAGATTGTAAAGTTGATGGTGAGAGAATAAAGAAATTGAAAATATGATTTAACTTTCTTCTTTAAGTGATACCTTCCTAGCATTTAATGCCTCTAAAAATTTAGGATTTTGTTTCAATTGAGCAATTCTTTCAAACAATTGCGCTCTTGTAGCTGAATATTCCTCTTCTTTTGCCCTACAAGTTTTTCTAACAGTTGAAGAATCTATAAGTTTGCCTTCTTCACCCCTATACTCAGCCCTGAATGATTGAAGAACAAGTCCCCTAACATAATCTGGAAGCTCTTCTGGTAAAGCTCCATCTTCCTTTAATTTTCCTTCAGGTGTTAGTAAGCCAGTAATTGTAGAATAATCACCTTCTTTAACCTCAGTTCCTTTAATTCTACCTTCAATTTCATCTAGCTGAGTTGAATAGTGTTTTATTCGCTCCAGTCTTTGTTCAAAGAATTTATCCACCAAAGGTGCGCTTATTTTAAACCCTTCTTCAACTTTAACTTCAATGCTTTTCTCTTTTGCTTCTGCTGTTAATGCTTTAATTTTTGCTTCTACATCAGAAAGATTGTAAGTTGCGTCACAAATAAATTTGCCTAGATTTTTAGGTATTCTTTCCTTTTCTGGAACCGCAGCCCAACCAACAAAATTGAAGGTGTATGGGTTACCTAGGCTCTTGATTTCTCCTGCAGCCCCTCCACCTAGCATAATACTGTTTTTATCATACCTTGCTAAAAGTTGATTAGGTTCTATATGACTCATAGTAAATACCCTAAATAAAAAAGATTCTAATGTTGTATTTAAAACTTTCCTTTTTTAGCTATCTTATAGTAGAAACAATTTTAAAACAATAATTTTATAAACTTCTTTTCTTATTCCACACTATTATGGTAAAACAAGGAGACAGAGTAAGGATAATAACACAAGACGAGCAATTAGAAGGAATTCTTCTCCCAAGGCCGGAAATACTTGAAAAAGGAATCAAGGTATTAAAGCTGGATAATGGATATAATATTGGCATCGATGAAAAAAAGATAAAAAAGATTGAATTAATAGAAGAAGGAAAAAAATTAGAGATTAGTCATGCAAAGAAAGTCAAGAAGAATCCTAAACTAAAAAACATAACAATTCTCCATACTGGTGGAACAATTGCTTCTAAAGTAGATTATAGAACAGGGGCTGTTTATACAGCATTTACACCAGAGGATTTAGTTGGAATGTTTCCTGAACTTACAAAAATAGCTAATTTTGATTCATACCTTGTAGCAAGTATGTTTTCTGAAAATATGAGATTTAAACTTTATTCTTTAATGGCAAGAGCTATTGAAAAAGAAATAAAAAAAGGCGTAGATGGAATAATTCTGACACATGGCACAGATACAATGGGATATAGTGCAGCAGCTTTGTCTTTTATGCTGGATGATTTACCAATCCCAGTTATAATTGTTGGTTCACAGCGTTCATCTGATAGGGGCTCATCTGATGCTGGTGTTAATCTAATCTGTGCAGCAGAGTTTATAACAAAAACAGATTTTGCAGGTATAGCTATCTGCATGCATGAAAAGCCAGATGATAAAACATGTGCTATAATGCCACCGTGTAAAACAAGAAAAATGCATACAACCAGAAGAGATACATTCAAAGTTGTAAATGACACAATAATAGCAAGAGTTGATTATAATACTAAAAAAATTGAATTTGTAAAAAAAGATTATGCAAAAAGAAGTAAAAACAGGGTAATAATCAAAGATAAGATAGAAGATAAAGTTGCTTTATTGAAAATACATCCAAACATGCATCCAGATCAATTCATAGCATTAAAAGGATACAAAGGCATTGTATTTGAAGGAACAGGTTTGGGGCATGCTCCAGTGGGAGTTCCAAATGAATATTGCAAAATAAATAAAGAAAATTTTAAGGCAATAGTAGAATTATCAAAAAATTCTGTGATTGTTATGACATCACAGACATTATTTGGTAGGGTAAATATGAATATTTATTCTGCCGGAAGAGATTTATTAGAAAAAGGAGTTATTTCAGGAGAAGATATGCTTCCAGAAACAGCTTTTATTAAACTAGCATGGTTATTAGGTAATTACAAAAAAGAAGAAGTAAAAAAATTAATTGGAGAGAATCTAAAGGGAGAAATTAATCCAAGAATAGAACTTGACGGATTTTTAGAATGATTTCTATAAATTAAAATGAAAACAAATTATCAAAAACTCGGTTTCAAATGCGGTCTGGAACTGCATCAGCAATTAGAAGGTAAAAAACTATTTTGTAATTGTCTTGCTATTAATTCTGATAAACAGCCGGATATTAAAGTGGAAAGAAAACTAAGGGCAGTTGCTGGCGAACTGGGAATGATAGATGAAGCTGCCCTGCATGAGATGCAAAAAGGAAAAACATTCCTCTACCAAAGCAATTCAGAAGATACCTGTTTGATAGAATATGATGAAGAGCCCCCAATGCCTATAAACAAAGAGCTTGTCAAGACAGCTCTGCAGATTGCAGTAATGCTGGATGCAAAAATAGTGGATGAAATCCAGGTTATGAGAAAAACAGTTGTTGACGGCTCAAACACAACAGGATTCCAGAGAACAGCTTTGATAGCAAGAGACGGTTTTATAAAAACATCAAAAGGAAGGGTAAATATTCCAATAATCTGCCTGGAAGAAGAGGCTGCGCAAAAGATAAAAGAGACAAAAGAGCATACAATATACAGCCTGGACAGGCTTGGGATAGGATTGATAGAGATAGGAACTGCCCCGGACATAAAAGACCCTGAGCATGCAAAAGAGACAGCAGAAAAACTAGGACTGATTCTAAGGTCAACAGGAAAATGCAAAAGAGGCATAGGCACAATAAGGCAGGATGTTAATGTAAGCATAAAAGGGCATCCAAGAATAGAGATAAAAGGTTTTCAGGAATTAAAATCAATACCAAAAATACTTGAATATGAGGTTAAAAGACAGCTAAAAGAATTAAAAAATAATCCAGAACCTCATGTAAGAAAAGCAGAAAAAAACCTTACGACCATTTTCCTAAGGCCCATGCCCGGCTCAGCAAGGATGTATCCTGAAACAGATGTGTTGCCTGTAAAACCGGATTTAAGTGGTATAAAAAAGATAGAAACAATTAACGAAAAAATAGAAAAATACGAAAAACAAGGCTTAAACATAGAGTTAGCAAAACAACTGGCAAAATCCCCTTATTCAGATATGTTTGAAAACTTTACAAAAAAATTCAAAAACATAAAACCTGCATTTATTGCCTCAACATTAATCTCAACCCTCAAAGAGATAAAAAGAAAATTCAATGCAGATGTTGAAAAACTGACAGACAAAGA
>JAGLZG010000144.1 GCA_023131705.1 Nanobdellota archaeon | reverse complement strand
TGCATATTGTAAAATTAATAAAAAGAACCGGTTTGTTATTAGAAGGGTATGGGGACCCTGATTTTGGAACTAACCAGCAGGATCCAAAAGAATATCTTTTCTTAAAAAGACTGGTAATAAAGCTTTCTGAAGAATCTGGATGGGGTACAGGTAAAGGCTACTCACCAGGAGAGATAGACAAAATATTTTGGCACTTTGGAAGGTCTGTTTGCAAAGCTAAACCAGAATGCCGGGAATGTCCAATAGGCAACACTTGTTTAACAGGTAAAATGGGGTATGAAAATGGGAAAAGATAAAATTTGTTATAGTACAGATAAAAGAACTGCAGATAAAGGAGAATCATTACCAAAAAACGATTCTTACGAAATAATTTCCTGTTCTGGAGATGTTATGAATTGTGAAGTCGGAAAATTATACTCTTTTTATGTCCCTGCTTACAAAAAGCTTGGAGAAAAATATGTTTCTTATTTAACAAGAGATTTTGGTAAAACAAGAGATGGTAAAGAAGTTAAACTAAAGATTGTGTACAGAAGAAAACCAGTAAAAATCCCTTCTTTGTTATCAATAAAGATTAACAGAATTTTGGAAAAAGATAATAAAATCTTGGTAAAAGCTTATCCTCAAAATGATATATATTAAAGAAAGCAGAATCAATAAACAAAAAACTAATTCTTTTTAGTAATGTTTTTATACTTTGAATTTTAGAATAAAGATATTATAATAAAGAGGTGCAATGAATGATAAAAATACGTAATGATGTATTTATTGTTGTGGGAGCAGTATTGATAAGCATAGAGATTATTGACCGCATTGTTGGAGATTTATCACCTGGATTTCTCGGGATAGGTGCTGCTCTTATTATATATGCATTATTTAATACTAAGAAAAGAAAGAAGAACAAATTATGAGCTCAATATTATTTTTTTTGTTTTAATCCCCCATCACAGCCACTTCGTGGCTGGGTGTGAATTCTAGCTTGAACTAATCAATTTTTTAATCAACCTTTCAACAACTTTTGACATGGCAGCATCTTTATCTTCACAATACCTTCTAAACTCATTCATTAGAGATTCATCTATTGTAAATGTTGCCCTCTCCTTGTACCTCACCTTTCTTAACTTTCCTGTTCTGTCTAATTCTTTCAGGGCTTCAATATAGTCTTTATTTTCCTTTACTATTTTCTTTATATCACTTAATTCCATTTTTTATTAACCTCAATATTTTATTCATACTTATATGAATAAATATGAATGGTATATAAATGTTTTATTTTTTAAGAGCGAACATCACAGCCACTTCGTGACTGAGGGAATAGGAAAGTTTTTATAATTTCATATTTTAAGTGATTAGTATGAATAATAAAGAGAAAATAAAACCAATTAAACTATCACCATCAACTTTGAATTTGTTTTTGGAATGTCCTAGATGTTTTTGGCTTCATATTGTTAAGGGTGTAAAAAGACCGTCTGGACCTTTTCCTTCTTTGCCTTCTGGGATGGATAAGATATTAAAAGAACATTTTGACAGTTTTATGGAAAAAGGAGAGTTGCCTCCTGAATTAAAAGAAGAAGATTCTGTTAAAGGGTGTTCTTTATTTAATGATAAAGAAAAACTTAAAGAGTGGAGAAGCAACTTCAAAGGTATTCCATATACAGATCCAAAATCAGGGGTTTTATTGCATGGAGCTGTTGATAATATTTTAGTTAAAGGCAAAAAACTGATTGTTTTGGATTACAAAACAAGAGGTTATCCTTTAAAAGAAGACACTCACAAACACTATCAAACACAGATGGACTTGTATAATTTCCTATTAAGAAAAAATGGTCATGAAACAAAAGATTATACTTATTTATTATTTTATCATCCTGATAGAGTTTTAGAATCAGGAAAAGTTGTTTTTAATACAGATTTGATAAAGATAAAAACAGATCCAAAGGAAGGAGAAAAAGTGTTTTTGGATGCTGTTAAGTGTTTGAAAGGGAAAGAACCGAAAATAAATAAAGAGTGTGAGTGGTGTGGATGGAATCAAGGTAAAAAATAAACATCTCCAACTTTATTCGGACCTTTTTCTTTTTTTATTAAACCAACTCTAACTAATTTTTGGAGGGCCTTATGCGTATTTTCCCTATGTTTGTAAACATTTTCTTTTTCTAATATGGCTCTAATTTCTTCTGTAGTCATAGGTCTTTTAGCCTCTTCAAGAATGAGTAGTATTCTAAGATGATTTGGATTTCCTAAAAGTAAGAATTTTTCACGTTGTTTTTTGTAATTATCTTTATTAAAACTAATATTTGGTTTCATATGCTAATCTTTAATGTAGCCTTATATAATTATTTGTAGCCATATACAGCTACATAAATGTAAATAAACCCGTTAATTTCTTTTGAATGTGAAAAAAGAAGAATTATTAAACTATATTGAGAATAATTGGAGAAAAATTAATATATATAAGTCTACTGGTCCTGCTGAACATTGGATAACCACATATGTGAAGGGTGTGTGGGGTTTTAATGGAAAAAGATCTAATCATAATTTTTGGAAAAAACTAAAAGAAGGGGACATTCTTATATTCCATTCCAGTAAATCTGATTTAAAGATTAAAAATCCTTCTGGAATAATTGGATTTGGCATAGTAAAACATACTTATGTTAAGGACGGATTTTTTTGGTATACTGAATACAAGAAACAAGAAAACATATGGCCTTATATTGTTATATTTTCGGATATATTCTTCTTTGGTGACGTACAAAAAATAAATAAAAACAGATTCATTGATGAAAAGAATGATGATGAAATCAAAAAAGATATAATAAATCTTTCTAAAAATTGTATAAGTTTTGAAGATATCAAAAAAAATGTTAGAGTTAATAATGAACCATATAATTTTCCAGTTCAAGGTTCAGCATCTAGTTTTGCTGAGGAATGTAAAGATTACTTATTAAAGGCTTTAAAAGAAAAACAAACTGTAGCACTAAAAGAAGAAGATGTTCAATATATTCCACCTGAGATTAAAGAAGATATTAGTAATGATTATGAGGCATCTAAGGAGATTGATCAGATTCCAAAAGAAAAACAAACAGAATATATCAATAAAAAAATTGAAGAATTATCTAAAGAAGCGGGAGAAATAACTGAACCAAAAGAAAGATTGATTAAGCATAAGCAAAGATTCAATAAATTAAAACCTTATATTAAGAAAAAATTTGATAATAAATGTCAATTTTGTGATTATACTTTTATTCAAAAAAATGGTCAACATTACTCTGAGGTCTGCCACATTATTCCCTGGAGTAAATCACATGATGACTCTCAAGAAAATTTGATTGTTTTCTGCCCTAATCATCATAAAGAATTTGACCTAGGAGATAAAAAAAGAAGACAAGAAATAATTTTAAAGCTGAAAGAAAAATTTCCAGATATAAATTATAAATTTGAATAAATTATTTTACCTTGATGATACTCCTTTTTACATTTATATAACAAATCTTCATAAACACCCTTATCCCATTGTTTTTCAAATAAATTCCAATCCAAACTTTTTAAATTCTTTTTAACATCGTTTAAAGAAATTTTTCCTTTTTCTTTAAGCATTTTATAGATCTTATTTGAAGAAGCTGTATTAAAGTTTTTGAATCCTTTATAATTTTCAACTCCACAACAACAAGCACAGTCAAATGGCTTTTCATTCAAATCTGGTTTTAGTTCATTGCAGACATAAAAATCCATCCCTTCTTTTTCAATTAGCTCTTTTAATTTAAGATAAATTTTTAATCTTTTTTCAAAAGGAAACTTCATATACCCCCTATGCAATTTACCCCCTTCTTTTTGATATCTTTTCCATAAATTGATATTTTTTCCATAAACTTTTTTTGTTGCATTGTAAATAATTTCATTTGTGCTTTTTTCTTCATTTGGCTTCTTTGGAGGAATTCTTAAGAATTCAACTATAATTGCTTTACATTCTACTTTTTTTGCTTCTTTAATTAAATCTTCGCAATTAATAGTGACCCATGGGATAAAAGGAGCAATTCTAATTTGAGTAGGAATTCCATTGTCTGCTAATGTCTTTAAAGCTTTTAGTCTTTCTTTAGGAGGGGGTGCTCCTGGTTCTAATTCTTTTAGAAGACCTTCATTTAAGCTAATAAGAGAATACTGCACAATAACCAATTGCTTCTTTGCTAATCTTTTCAATAATTTAAGATAGTCAGGTTTCGTTATAATAATTCCTTTTGTATTTATAATACAAGGATAATCATATTTATCTAACAATTCTAATAGCTTTAAACCAACTTTATATTTTAAATCTGCTTCTTGGAAATTGTCTGTTAAAGAACCAGCCCTAAGTGCAAATCTATTTCTCATTAAATCATAAATTTGTCCTTTTCTGTTGTTTTCAAAAGCATCTACAAACATTTGCTCTAATAATTTTAAATTCAACTTCATAGGATCTTTTTTCCATTTAGAATAAATTGTTACAAGATGTTTAGCATAACAATAACAACAATCATGTTCACAACCAGAATAAAGGTCTACCTTAAAAGACATACCACACGTCATTAATTTAGTTCCACCCTTGATTACTTGGATAGGTAATTTTGGTTTGATATCATATTTGTAATATTTTGACATTAAAGTTTAGAATAAATAACAATAATAAAGAAGTTTGTAACCGTTGGTGGCTACAAAAGATGTTTTTGATTATTGATTACCAAAAACCGAGAATTTATTTTTTTCTTTCTATAAAAAGATTTGAGAATAATCTATCTAAAGAATCATCTTCCGATATTTGAATAAATTTTGTTGGTGGTACTGCAAAAAAGTACATTTGCGATTTCTTTGAAACATATCTTGGAGTTCCCTCCTCTAATATTTTTGATACAGGAATCCAAAACCATGTTTTATAATCACAATCTTCATTAGATAAAACATACCATATATGCAAATTAAATTCTCTTTGTAAGCTAGAATATTTTTTTGTTTCATCACTATCTAAAGTAAATGTTTTAAAATCCTTATTAAGTTTTTTATATTTTACATCTACAAAAATAAGTCCGAAATTAGGGATTAATATCATAAAATCTGGCCTTTTTCCACTAGAATACTTTTTAAATACTGAAGAAAATGTTTCTGTATCTTGTTGGATATACATATAGGGAATATTATGTTTATCTAGCCAATCTTTAAATCTAAGTTCAGCTTCATTGCTTTTCCTTCTATTCTCTTCAATTATGTAATCCATTCTTACCCCATTTATTAGATATTTAGTATATTATTTAAACCTTTCCCCAGCCCCAAAAGGGCTGTAACAATTCCCTTCTTAAAAACAAAACATTTTATAAAGAGATTTTATTTTCTTATTGACATGGCAGGAAAGAAAGGAGCTAATATTGGAAGAAAGAAAGATGTCCAGTTAGTTGAAAGAAAAAAGAGCAGTTTACAGGAACAAATCAAAGAATTAGAAGACCAAATAGCTAAAACAAAATATAACAAGAAAACCCAGCACGCAATTGGATTGTATAAGGCAAAGTTAGCCCAGCTGAAAGATAAATCCGAGCAAAGAGGTTCTAAAGGCGGCAGGGGGGATGAAAGATTTAATGTCAGGAAAACAGGAGATGGAACAGCTGTTTTACTGGGTTTTCCTTCTGTTGGAAAATCAACTTTATTGAATAAATTAACAAATGCCAAATCAGATATCGGGGCTTATGAATTTACTACCCTGTCTGCAGTGCCTGGGTTAATGAAGTACAAACATGCTAAAATACAGATAATAGATGTTCCCGGAGTTGTATATGGGGCTGCTTCCGGAAGGGGGCGTGGAAAAGAAGTATTGACTATGCTGAGAAATGCTGATTTAATATTGATATTAATTGATGCGCAAAATCCAGCTCATTATGAAGCTTTACTAAAAGAAATTTATGAGACTAATATAAGAATCAACCAAGATAAGCCTGATGTTGTCATAACAAGGAAGGTAAAAGGCGGTTTAAGCATAAGTTCTTTAGTTAGATTAACAAAAATTGACCAAAAAACCATTGAAGACATTACAAGGATGTTTAAAATCACTAATGCTGATATATTGTTTAGAGAGGACATTGATGTCGATCAGTTTATTGATGTTTTGGAAGGCAACAGAATCTATACAAAGGCATTAAATATCATAACTAAGATTGATCTTGTTGATAATATCAGGTTAAAAGAAATATCATCAAATATCAAGCCTGATGTTGTTGTTTCTGCTGAGCAGGATAAAGGAATAAAAGAATTAAAAAAAGCCATATACAGGAAACTTGATCTTATGAGGATTTTTTTGAAAGAGGTTGGAAAAAAAGCTGATATGGAAGAGCCTTTAATCATGTTCAGGGGGTGCAAAATAAAAGATGTTTGTGAGAAACTGCACAAGGATTTTGTTGATAATTTTAAATTTGCCCGTCTATGGGGAAAATCCGCTAAATTTGACGGCCAGTTATTCAAGAATATGGATAAAGGGCTTCAGGATTGTGATGTTTTGGAGTTGCATATCAGATGAATAATGCAATGCATCGCGTACAAAAACTGCTGAGCAATTATGGTTATTGTTCCAGAAGACATGCTGAAGAACTGATTAAACAGGGAAGAGTAAAAGTAAACAACAAAATAATAAGCATAGGAGATAAAGCTTTTGAAAAAGACAATATCTATGTTGATGATAAGCCTGTAAACAAGGAAAAAAAGGTTTACCTTATGTTTAACAAGCCTCTTAAATGCGTTACAGCTTTAAAAGATGAATATCATAAAACAGTCATGGATTATATTAAAGTTAATGAAAGGGTTTTTCCAATTGGAAGGCTTGATTACAATACTTCCGGATTATTATTGTTTACAAATGATGGTGATTTTGCAAATAAAGTGATGCATCCCAGATATGAAATAGAAAAAACTTACCTGGCTGAGATAAACAAGCCAATAACAGATGAGCAGATAAAGAAATTAGAAAAAGGAGTGATTTTAGAAGATGGAAAAACAAGCCCTGCAAAAGTCAAAAGATTAAAAGAAAATTTAATTGAAATTACAATTCATGAAGGCAAAAACAGGGTTATAAGAAGAATGATCAATAAATTATATCTAAAACCAAGATACCTTAAAAGAATCAAGATAGGCAAGTTAGAGCTTGGCAGTCTGAAAGAAGCTGAGTACAGGAGCCTGAATTCAGAGGAAATCAGTATTCTCCAGAATAATCTTCATAAGTGATATTTAAGTTCAATCGCTGACTACGGGCACCTTTAGAATAATTTCTCAATATTTTCTTTTACCTTTTCCAATGTGGATAAAGCCATTGCAGGTACAACAACTGGGGGAGAAGTCAAATGTGAAAAAGAGTTTCTTAATTCCCTTGAAATATCATAAATGAATACATCCTCTTTTTTAATAATTTTATTATCTACTAATTTTTTAATTACTTCATTGAGAGATAAGAATTTTTTAGATTTTCCAAAAAGTTGATTACATCTATTCCGCAGAGCCGATTCTAAAGAAAGAAGAGTATAATGATTAGAAATTGTGAAAAAGTAATAACGAAAATATCCAAATAAATATAAATCCTTAGCTCCATTGAAAACCCTTTTAACTTCTTTAGGGATTTTTGAATTTAAAACAATAGTTGAAATATGTTGTTGTAAATCTTCCAATTCTACACTTTTTGATTTGCCTTCTTTATCAATTTTCACAAATGCATCAAAAAATTTGTCTTTTTTGAGTATGTTATCCATCATAGATTATTCTAATGTTTGGCTCTTCTTTCTAACCAACCACAAATCCAAAAACCAATCCACATTAGACCTGTAAAATATATGAAAGGGTCATAAATTTCTTGCAAAGTTGTGCAAGTAAAAAATAAGCTATTCTCTTCTGTAGTAAATGTTTCCTTTGCTTCTAATTTCTGTTCAAATAAATCTAGTGTTGCTTTATGACATGGGGAACTTAACATACTATCTTGCCAAATAAATATGAATGATAAAATTAGAAACACAAATCCTAAAACATACCATTGATTGCTTCTCATAATAAACTGTATAAATCTTAACTATAAAAATATTACTATTGTAGCACCCTCCGTCAGCGACTTCTCCGAGCCTTCACTTTGTTTCGGCTCTCAACCGCTCCAAGTATTTGAGGGGACTTCTTAACAGCACATATTATTCTTTATTTTAAGTATATTTTCGAAAGGTTTAAAAAGCAAGCGTATTTCTCTTAATACATTAATATAAAAAGTTTTGGAGGAAAAAATGAGTTTTGGAGAACGAGAAATGCATAAAGCAACTTGTGCTGAATGTGGTAAAGAATGCGAAGTTCCATTCAAACCATCTGGAGACAGGCCTGTTTATTGCAGGGAATGTTATGCTAAGAAAAGACCTAAAAGGTTCTAATATTCTGATATTTTTAGGAAGAGGTGACTCTTTTCTTTTTTTCTTTTTATTTTGAAAGGTTACAGTTCTAAAATGGTATAAATGTACTATTTCTACGCCACCCTATAATCCAAAGGTTTTTATATTAGGGCTAAAATAAAATGTATATATCTACAGGGGGAGAATGGTATTATCTTTTTGGCAGAAAGAATTATTACTTTAATCTGAAAGAAGTTTTAAAAAAGGGGTATGAAAAAATTGAATTATAAGTTGATTTTATTTATGTTTCTTACTCTTTTAGTTAATGCTGTCTTTGTTTCTGCTGACCTTTATGTCAATGCAACTGGGGACAACAGTACACATGACAGTTGTGCAACAGGCTATACTTCAATTCAGGAAGCTATAGATGCTGCAAGTAGCGGCGATACTGTGCGTGTTTGTTCTGGAACGTATCATGAAACACATGAGCATGGTCATGGGGGAGGAGTCGCAGTTGACATTCCTTGGTTTGCTGAAGGTGCCGGTGGGCTGACCATTCAGTCAACTGACGGTCCTGAAAACACAATCATAGACTGTGATATGGGTGGTGCGGATGGATGGGCTGCTTGGGGTGTTCAGATAGTAAGCAACAACATAACTTTCTCTGGTTTCACGGTGAAGAATGCTTATAGTGTGATAAACCAGGTATCTGGAAAAGGTCATAACCTGAGCAACCTTATCATCACTGATTTTGTGAACTATGGAATGTCGGTTCTTGCTGCCCACAACTGCACATTTAGCAACATCACCATTCACGGCAATAACGTAAGCCAGTCTGTAAATCGGACTGTTAAGGGCATTGATATACAGGAGTACGGTTCTGGAGGAAATATCAATAACACATTTGAAGATATCACCATATACGACATAGAAACAACAGGAGACTATGGTACTTCCATGGGTATTTTCTTTGAGGGTGACAATCCAGACGTGCATCCCACCACCGGCAATACTTTCACCAATGTGGAAATATATAACCTTACCTCTGCGTACTTCAACTGTGGTGTCTACATCAAAGATAGCGGGTACGATACTGGAACTGGCCACATAAACCCTTATGCCATCGAAGATACTCTTTTCTACGGAGGTAGTATCTATGATTTTACAGAAAGTGATGGGGATGTTGTTAGCAGGGGGTTTTATGTAAAAGGTGGATGTAAGGAGTTGAATATAACTGGATTCAATATTACCGACTGTGATGAAGGCATCTACTTCAAGGGTTATAGTTGGGTGCAGCCACCCACCACCTTCCCGCCGTCAGGCTGGGCTGCGATAAACAATAACTCTGATGGCGATGAATGGAATTCATCTACAGGAAGCGTTTGGGTTGAACCCTGTAATGGCACATACGCGGCTGGAGTGGAGATGGGTAATTCCACCCCCGATGACTACCTGATTATGCCGCAGCAGTCAATCACGTCTGGAGATTCTGTGTCATTGTACGCTCGTGGGACATTCATGTCCGGCTCTGCTAACTTTACACTTCTGGTATCTACAACCGGCACTGATGCGGCAGATTTTAATGACACACTCGGCACCTACACGGTTACAGGCTATACAGGTGGTAGTTGGCTGCATGTTTCAGAAGATTTGAGTGCCTATGATGGAGACGACATCTATATCGCCATACACGCCTACGAGCAAGAACTAGGGCCTTCCGCCGAGCTTCTCATAGATGGTGTTACTCTCCCGGATGGTTCAACCGAAGGATTTGAAGGCGAGACCACCACAGTTGGCACTGTTGACGTTACCGTCAAATACAACAATATTCACGGGAACAGCGATTACGGTGTCGATAATAATAATGGTGTCGGCACTATCAATGCCACCCTAAACTGGTGGGGTAATGCAAGTGGGCCTGGTGGGGTTGGTCCCGGGACTGGGGATAATGTTAGTGTAAATGTTAGTTATGATCCTTGGCTTTGTGAACCATATCCATCATCATATTGTAGTGTTCCACCTACAATACAATTTGAAACTGAAACAACCTCTACAGGCAATTACCATCAGACATACATAACTGTAAATGTAACTGCTTCAGACAACTTAGGATTATTAGATACAGTGATAATAAACCTTTATAATTCAACAGAGTTAAAAATAAGCAATACATCCTCTTCCAGCCCCTTTTTTTGGAATATTACTAGTTTACCCGAAGGAACTTATTATTTAAACGCAACTGCTAATGATACATGGGGAAGCTCAAATTCAACAGAAACAAGAACAATACTCTTAGACAGATCAGTTCCAACCTTTTCAAATCCAATAAACACATCAACAAGCTTTAAAAGATATGAAAACTTCATAGCTAACATAACAATAACAGATGAATCCCTAGACTATTATATATTCTCAACAAACAACAGTGGAAGCTGGGCTAATGATTCAGCTGTAAATATATCTGGAGCAGGATATAATGCTTCAACCTCAACAAATATAACCTTGGCAAGAGGCAATTATATCTGCTGGCTCTATTATGCCAATGATACAAGTGCAAATCTAAATAACTCAGATACATACTGCTTTACAGTGCAGAACACAGCGCCAACTCATACAACACCAATACTAAATAGTTCAGCTTTGGAAAACAGGACAAATGAGACATTAAGCTGTTATAATCAAAGCCTTAATGATATTGATTCAGATACAATATTAGTTTATTATAGATGGTATGTGAATGGGAGTGTGGATAATAATTTGGAAAATCTAACTACTATCTCATCTGCAAATACAACTAAAGGTGATAACTGGACTTGTGAAATAACTCCATTTGATGGAACAGAAAATGGAACAGCTAAAAACAGTACGCAGCTAACTATTGTAAATACTGCTCCTGTTAATAATGCAACAATCCCAAACCAGACATGGAATGAGGATACTTCAAATTTAAATGCAATTAACCTTAGCAGTTATTTCTATGATATCGATGATGATAATTTAAGTTATACAGTCGCAGGTAATTCAACCATAATAGTAAGAATAGGAGATAATGCAATGGTTAACTTCTCGCAGCCAGCTAACTGGTATGGCACAGAATATGTTGTGTTTACAGCAAATGACAGCTATTTAACAGCAGAATCAAACAACATAACCCTTACAGTTAATGATGTGGGAGAAGATGGAGGAGGAGGTGGAGGCGGAACTCCTGCTCCTGAACCAGTCCCAGAACCAATACCTGAACCAGAACCAATCCCAGAACCTGAACCAGAGCCAACCCCAGAACCAGAGCCAGCTCCTGAACCCAGCACTGAACCAACAGTTGTTCCAGAGTCTGAATTAATACCTTCAAATGCTCATCTCTCAGGCACAGCTTCATCTTCCTATGATTTAAATCCTTTTATATGCGAAAAAGACAGCAATGCGCAGTTAATAATTGAAAGAGAGCTTAATGT
>JAGLZG010000143.1 GCA_023131705.1 Nanobdellota archaeon | reverse complement strand
GGAAATTACTTTGCATCTTCTAATCCCTATGATATTGTAAAAATCATACAATACATAGGAAAGAATAGACCTGAAATCAAAAATGTAGTGATTGATGATTATCAATACATTCTTGCAGATGAGTTTATGACTCATGCATTGAAAAGTGGATTTGACAAGTATAATAAGCTCGCCAAAAATGCTTATGATGTGATTAATGCAGGTATAAACTTGTCTGCAGAAACAAATTTCTTTATACTCACTCATAGTGAAACTATTGAGAATAGTTTTCAAACCTCGTATAAAATAAAGACAATAGGAAAACTTTTAGATAGTAAGGTTACTTTAGAAGGGTTGTTCACTATTGTTCTTTATGGAAAGCAAGTTTGGGATGACAAAGAGAAGAAAGTTAGTAAGCATTTTGTTACTAATTTTGATGGTCAGTATCCTGCAAAGTCTCCTGTAGGAATGTTCAAAGAAACTTATATCTTAAATGATTTAGGAGCAGTAGTAGAAGCTATTGAAGAGTACAACAATGGCTAAAAAGTAAGAATACTAGTAGTAAATTTATAATTAATTTTTAAAAAGACAAGACATGTCAGAATTAGAAAATGGGGGAGCACCTCAAAAAACTCAATTAACAGTATCAGGAATTTTGAATGATTTGAATGAAGGGTTATCAAGACCTAACATCCAAGCAAAGTACAATCTATCAGGGAAAGATATGAAGGACTTATTTTCTCATCCTAAATTAAAAGGAAGAAAAACTAAACCTGCACCTTCTTTTGTGTTGACAGATGACACTCCAGATGAGGAAGTGGCTGCAGCAATAGAAGTAGTAGAGGAGGTAACAGAAGAGGTAATAAGTGGAGAAACAGTAGAGACTTCTGAAACTTTCTAAAGACTGTTGAAAAAATAAATCAACCCTAAATCATTTATATCTATTAATTTTATAACTTTATAAATTCAAATATTTTTTATGGAAAATAACAAAAATACCAATCCTGCCCAAGAGGGGTATGGATTTGAAGAGCATGTAGCAAAGGAATCATCTTTTATCTTTGGACTTAATGCAGGAAATGTAAGGCTGACAAAGTTTAGTTTTACAAAAACTGGAGGAAAAGATGGAGCAGCTGTAGATGCTATGGACATCATGTTTACAATTGAAGGAAATGAAAGAGGGTACAGAAAATTCCCTATCACTAAAGCCTTTGCAAAAGATGACACAGGTACTCAAATTGAGGTTACTGACCCACAACACCCTAATTTTATAGCAGCTAAAAGAGAACTTAGTTCAGTTTTAGTTCACATTGTAGGATGTTTTGTAGAGAAATCAGAAATCCAAGCTGCCTTGGCTGTACAGATTCAAAGTTTTGAGCATTTTGCTGGAATCTTATCTTCACTATTACCTAAAGGATTTGAAGAAATACCTTTAGATGGTTTTGGTCAATGGCAATGGAGTATTGGAGGAGAAGCAAAAGTAACTTACTTAGAGTTTCCTAAGAACATGAAACATGGTAGATGGTTGAACAAGGCTATTGCACCTAAGGACAAATGGGAAAAACAAGCAAAGTTAAATGCTTCAACTTCTGAAGTTGCTCTTAGATATGTAGATGCTGATGGAATTGTACACCCATTCTCTAGGAATGGTTGGTACATGGAATCTAATTTTGCAACACAGCAAAAAGAGGCTTCAAGTGCAGGTGCTTCTGCAATGCAAGGAGGAGCTTCTGAAGGAGGAGATTGGTAAGACAAACTTAAAACCTTATATCCCCTACAGATATAAGGTTTTTTCATTAAACAAAAACTTTATGACAGGATATGGCTACAAAGAAACCAGGGTTTTTATCTCCAAAGAGGAGATATTAAAAATGGTTTCACAAGAAGAGATTTTTAAAATGATTGTAGGATATATACCTAGAGAACATTCTTACGTTTGTTCTCCATTTAGGAAAGATGAAATCTCTAGTTGTTATTTTGAATGGTATAAAGAAACTTTGTATTTGGTTGATTGGGCAGACCCCATAACTAAAAGGAGACAAAGAGATTGTTTCAATGCAGTTCAAGACCATTTTGGAGTATCTTTTTATAAGTCTTTAGAAATAATAAACAAGTATTTTAAGTTAAATCTTATGGCAGGACATCATGATGATTCCGAATATGTAGCTAATAGAAGAAGGGAAGTACAAGTAATAAAGACAAAAAAGAAAGTTACTAAATCTATGCCATTTAAGGCAAGAATGTTTAATGGTCAGGAGGATAAAAACTTCTGGCAACCTTATCAAATTACCAGGAGTGATTTAATCAAAGATGATGTTTTTCCAATAATTTGGTATAAAATTTTCTCAAAAAGATTAGGCTCTTATGTAGTAATAAGACCAACAACAAGGTCTTATTTAGTTGGGAACTT
>JAGLZG010000142.1 GCA_023131705.1 Nanobdellota archaeon | reverse complement strand
TATGGCTTCTTTGCGAAGCAGATATCCCTGTTGTTATCCTGTCAATATCTATCTTTCCGGTTTCCCTGTCAAAACCAACCTGGGTAAGGCAGTACTCCAGTAACTTTATTGCATTTTTTGCATCCTTTTTTGTCACTTTGTCACTTAACCTTATCTTTGCAGATGCTTCAGATAATCTTACTAATGCCTCTAACTGCCTGGGTGATATTGGTATTGCCTTTATACCGCTCTCTTCTGAAGAGCCGCTTGACCTCATCTGAACATAATATTCCTTTATCTCTTTTAGCGCAGAATCTGTTAGTTTTGGAATACACTTTTGCCTGGCATATCCTATATATTTTTTTAATAGTTTTGTGGGTATCTCTTGTTCTAGCTCATCTGGTGCTTGGTGCAATGCCAATATATGGCCTGCCATCTCACTATCCCTGTCCTTGTCAGGAAGATCTTTTATTGGAAATATTAAATCAAACCTGTTTATTAGTGTGGGTGGTAAATCTATTTGGTTAGCAACAATATCATAAGGGTCAAACCTTCCAAATTTAGGATTAGCAGCTGCTAAAACAGTTGTTCTTGCTATCAGTGTTGCCTGTATATTTGCCTTTGAAATAGAGACTGTCTGGTTTTCTAATGCTTCATGCATCGCAGCTCTGTCCTCTGTGCCAATTTTATCCATTTCATCTATGCAGCAAATTCCATTAGAACTCAATACCATTGCTCCTGCTTCCAGGGCAAACCCTTTTAAGAACTCATCCCTTACAACAGAAGCTGTTAATCCTGCTGCGCTTACGCCCTTTCCAGAAACATACCTTCCTTTTGGTGCAATAAGGTTTACTCTTTTTAGCAGGGCAGATTTTCCTGCGCCTGGATCCCCTATAAGCAGAATATGTATATCTCCTCTGCTTACAATACTATCCTTTCTTACTTTTCTAATGCCGCCCATTAGCTGTAATAGCAATGCTTCTTTTACAGTGCTATAGCCAAATATAGAAGGGGCAATTGACCTAACCAGCTTATTGTATATATCAAGGTCCTTGCTAAGCTCTTTTATCTCTTTTTCTTCTTCTTTTGATATATGAGTATCATAAAATGATTCTTCTGCAGCTTCAACATTATTAGCCTCAATCAGCAGGTCATATCTTGTTAGTTTGCTGCCTGTTCTTGCATCTGTAATAGGAACTTCTTTAATAATGCCAATAACAGCAACCTTTGAGCCTGGGCTTGTTCTTTTTTCAGATATGGGGCTTACTAGATCACCCTTTAAAAAAACATTCATTCTCTTTGGCTGCTCACCCCCCTCTAAACTTTCTGGGTCTTCTTCTAAGACTATCTTTTGGGCATCTACAAGCTCTTTGCTTAATAATGTAAACCTGCCTTTTCTTCCGCAGCCGCATTTTGTTGGTTCTCTGAAATTAGTGTCTAATTGCAGAACAGATATAACATTCCCGCATTGAGGGCATTCAAATTTTGCGGTTGTAACCTGCGGCCTTACATCTGATTTCTGCCTTATTATACCTTCTATAAAAAACAGGTTTTGGAGATGCTGGCTTCTTATATCCTTTATCATTATCCCCTGGTTTTTAGGTAAATTAGTAAACCTTATCTTGAAATTTTTTACATCACCTTCCAGGTCAAACTGAGCTACTGCCATCTCAAAAGCAGCTATGCTATCTTCTGGTTGTTCCAGGAGCAGTTCTGAAATATCAGGGTCAAATTTTGAAAGAATTGAGAAATCTATAACAATGGATTTTTCACCTTTTCTTACTTTTTCAGCTAATTCTGCTTTATAATTTCTTTCAAGAAATTCACTGATCTTTTTAACCTGATCTTCAATATTCATAATGCCCCCAAATAAAAAAAATTATTTTATTTTAACCCTTTTAAGGTTTACAATTAATTTTTCTACTGCATCATGCACAGCATCTTCTGATTTTGTTCCTGTGCAGACTATCTTTCCATTTGAGAATAACAGGAAAGTTGCGTTTGCTTCTCTTAACTTATACACAAGCCCGGGAAACTGCTCTGGTTCATACTCTGTGTTATTAAGTTTCATAGCCAGGACATTAAGGTTTAAATCCATTCCAATTGACCCTGAAGCAACAATATTTTGTATATGTATCTCTGGCTTTATGGTTATCTTTATGTTTATTTTTTCTAAACTTTTAATTATCTTTTTTATAGATTCTCTGACCTTATCCATTGATCGCGCCCCTGTGCAAACAACATTTCCAGAACTAAAGATCAGGGCAGATGTTTTTGGCTCTTTTATTCTTAAAACAAGCCCTGGAAACTGCTCAGGATTATACTCTGTATTAGGCAGGGTTGCTGCCATCTTTTCTAAAGGTATATCATGCTTTAGAGAAGTACTTATGACAATATTAACAACCTTTATTTCCTTTTTAACACCATCTTCTGCCTTTTTTGCTCTTTTAACAGACTTTTTATATTTTTTTACAGTTTTTCCAGCTTTTTTCTTAGTCATTTTATAACTACACCCCCTATTTGTCTTTATTTTAATTTTAAAAAGATTAAAATAGCTGCTTTCTCAGTTTAAAACTAAATTAACCCCCAAAACCAATATCTATTTATAAATAAGAAAAACTATTTAAATACTTCCTTTTGTTAACAGCCATTTTCAGTAGTTGGCAAAGTTGATTTTACTATCAACTAGAATTTAGAGTTTAAAACAAGGTTTTCTGGTTATCTATTATTTTCTGTTTTTTTTAACTAAATAAACAATAATTAACCTTATTATACAAACTTTTATTACGATTTTTAAGTAAATAACACTATTAATTAAAATAAAAGTTTGATTAATAGTAATTAGTTTCAATAATTTTTAGGGGCTTATAAAAAATAGAAGGGGGCTTTGGCTTAACTTAAAGAATATTATAATTTATTTACCTATTTCACCCATTTAAAAACAGGTCTCTTTTTCTCCAACAAAATAATGCATAAATCCCCTCTGCCTGCACCATACATTGTTAAATCTTTCATTCTTTCAAGACCAACACAATCCTTATACACTTTTTCAAGATATTTCCTTTCTTCTTTATCCATTGGAGTTACCTGCTACCAATACGTTGCATTAACTTATATATAAAACTTGCTATTTTCTAGTAGCATGGTAAGAAGAAATGCTATAAGCATCAGGAAAGAGATTTTAACACTACTTAAACAAAAAACTGAGGTTTCTGTCAGAAAGATAGAAAGCAAAGTTGATAGTAATTTTGAAACTATAAAAAGACAAGTAAAAGACTTAGAATCATTGGGTTTTGTAAAAATTATTCAATATGACTCTCATCCTAAGAATAAAAAACCCTATAAGACATGCAAAATTACAGAAGAAGGGTTAAAGTGGATAAATAAGAACAGATAGTTAGCCCCAGATTCCTACATAACTTTACCCTGCTTCGCAGTAATCTATAATAACGTGCCTCTTTGTCTTAAAATATACTCTCGCTAACGCTCGATTTATTGGAGGGGTTCCCTCGTTCATTAAAAGAACTCGGTTCGGCTCACAAATTATTACTCGTTCGTTCGGGCATCAAAGCCCTCACGAACTGCGTCATAACTTCGGGTAACAGGAATTCCGATGTTATATACAATTCAGAAAAAACTTTTAGTTGGATAGGGGGTTTTGAATGTATTAAAAAATAAATTTATATATTCGTTATCAATAAAAATATTTAAGAGGTATTGCGATTTCTGAACATCAATTGTAATATCTTCACTTAAACCCACTTTTTAGCCAACACAACTGCCAAAAAAGCTAAAGCGACACTTCCAATAACAGCGAGAATTATCCAAATGATATATTTTCTATTATCACTCATTTTAAATTACCTCAACCATAACTAAATCATTGTATATTTTCTTGATTATGGCAGAAACCTTTTTTCCAGACTTTAATGAAAAAGTAACTGTTTGACCAATCTCTTCTTTAACATTATTCTTTTGCAATATCCCTTTTGATATCATATACCTTTTGGGTTTTGTCTTTTGTTTATCCATAATACTCACCTGATTTTCCTTCCAGCTTTTTTCAGATCCTTGATTAACTGTTCAAGGCACTTTTTCATTTCTTCTTCACTTTTTGTTCCGGTGCAGACTATTTTTCCATTTGAGAATAACAGGAAAGTTGCGTGAAATGGAAATTTCATTTTATATACTAATCCCGGAAACTGCTCTGGTTCGTATTCAACATTACGAATATTCATTGCAAGTTTGTTTAAATTAAGGTCAAAACCTAACTCACCAGCCCCAACTAAATTTTGGATTTTAAGTATTGGCTCTGTTGTTATTTTAACCTTCACTTTTTTAAGATAATCAATAATCTTATGGATGGCTTTTTTTGAACCTGACAGATTCTTCGCGCCTGTGCAGACAACCCTTCCTGATGTGAACAATAAAGCCGATGTTTTTGGTTCTTTTGTCCTCATAACCAAGCCAGGAAATTGCTCAGGATTATACTCTGTATTTGATAATGTAGATGCAATTTTCTCTAAATGTAATTTATGTTTTAAATTAGTTGTAACAACAAGATTTACTACTTTTATATTTGCCATATTATCACCAGTATCAAATCAAGCATAATATAGAATAGAAGATAATAACTAACGATAAAGGTTTTGGTTTTTCACCCTTAATTGCTTACTGTGTTCGCTTGATTGGAGAGAATATCCTTTAATTATGATATTCTGCACAGGATTTATTGGAAAATTAAATTTAACCCCCCACCAATCCCTGCTGTAAAACTAATATTAAGGAAAACTTTATAAAACACATAAAAATCCAAAAACATATACTTAAGAGATGATTAAAAATGGAAGCACAAAACACAATGAAAGGAGTGACAGCAGTTGTTTATGATAAAATGGATAAGCCCTATTTCCTGCTGTTGAAAAGAAAAAAGAATTGGAAGGGGTGGGAATTCCCAAAAGGAGCGATAAAAAATGGAGAAGCAGAGCTGGATGCGCTTAAAAGGGAAATATTTGAAGAAACAGGGCTTCAGAAATTTAAGATTGTAAAAAAGATAGATGGCATTAAAAAAGAATTTACTGATAAAAAAAATATTTTAAAAATTCATTCTGTTTATCTTGTTGAAGCAAGTATGAATATCCCCATACACATGCCTTCTGAATCTGATTCAGAGCATACTACATACTTATGGACAGATTCTGAAAGTGCCCTGTCAAAATTGACATGGGATAATGACAAACAGATATTGAAATGTGTTCTGGAAGAGTTAAAATAACCTTTTGTTTTCTTCGGTTAATCTGCATAACTCGCTTTTAACAATTTCTGTCAACTCTCTTATCTTATTTTTTCCCCCAGTAGATTTACAATCTTTAATACTTACAGGAGGACCAATGTTTATACAATAAGGGATTTTTTTATTTCTTCTTCCATATTCTTTAATATAATCAATTTTAGAGACCCCTTCTTTTCTAAAACTCCATAACATCTCCCCAAATTCCCCAGGGACAGAAAGACCAATAGGTATAATCTTTTTATTATTTTTTGCAGCAAGGAATGAAGCACTTGGATAATGTATTCTGTCTTTAATCTCAATTGGTTTACCTCCTTCATCAATAAGATCTTTTGTAGGACCCTCACTAAAAATTCCAATGTAATCTTTAGTCCTTTCAAGATAATCTTCGCTTCTTTTTGAGGCCACCCTATTAAATAATATATCAACTTTCACAGGAATTTGCCCTGTCGACCACCAAAATATCTTAAATTTTGAATCATATACATTTTCATATTGTACAAAATAATGTATCTGTTTTTTTATGTTTGTTGTTATCAAGCCACCATCAAAACATATACAATGATTTGGAACTATTATTGCAGATTCTTCAGGAAGATTTTCCTCTCCCCTTACTATAAAATCAAAATATTTTTTAGCATTATATCTATAGATAATCTTACTTAATCCATAAAATATTTTTTCTATAGGTCTTTTTAAATAATAACCCTTACTAACCATTTCACTATTCTAAAATAGTGTCTACTTTAAAAATATTTCTAAATAAAAATAGTATGATTAAATAATCTAAACATTTCTATAAATTCCCCAAATAATTCAGGACAATTATCTATTATATCATTTTCTATATCTTTTATGTGGCAGTACATGCAAACATCTATATTTTTTCCGCATTTTAGGCATTTTATATTCCCATTTGCATTATCTTTTCCCAAAAGATTAAGTTCAATATTCTTCTCATCCAGCCATTTTTCTATCTCTTTATTTATGCAGCTGCTACAGATTGGATTAGTGATAATTTCATCACATACCATGCATCTCTGATCCCAGTTTTCTTTTATTTGCATTTTATTTTTACTGGGTTCCAGAATTCAAACCAAAAGGAGGCATTAAAAACAAAAGAATTCAAGAACCCATTTTTTTATTTGAGTTCTCAACAAACCATGTAAAATGCTGGTGTAGTATGCCCTCTAATAACCAGCACAAACCACTTAAAAGGTTTTAGTACGTCTTTAAATAACGTTGGGCACATCATAATACAACATAGGAGTAAAGATAATATAAAAAGATTTCTAAACTCCAGAATATACTTTAGTATTTAATGTTTGAATTATAAATTAATCCAGATATATTTTTTGTTACTATAAAATAGCAACAGAATAGAAAGATTTATATACTCTATCAGTATTTTAATGCTTAAAAGAGGTTCTTTAAGGTGATAACAGTTGAATGGAGGAATAAAAAATGATTTTACAGAGTAACTTTTTATCAAAATTAAAGGATTTTGGGCTAAATTCATATGAGAGTAAGCTATGGACTGCTCTGCTAAGTAGAGGTGTTTCTACTGCAGGAGAACTCTCTGATATAGCAAATGTTCCAAGATCAAGAACCTATGATGTTCTGGAAAGCCTGGAAAAAAAAGGGTTTATAATAATGAAAATTGGCAAGCCAATAAAATATATTGCTGTTTCTCCAGAGGAAGTAATAGAAAGAGTAAAAAAGAAAATAAGCGAAAATGCAGAAGAAAAAACAATGCTAATAAATGAAATAAAAGATTCTAATATCCTTGAAGAGCTGAATTTACTTCATAACCAGGGCATAGACCTGGTTGAATCTACTGATTTGGTTGGTTATTTTAAGGGAAGAAAAAATATCTATAACCAGATGGAAACAATGATAAAAAACGCTAAACATTCTTTTATCATGATGACAACAACAGAAGGCTTGTTAAGAAAAAAAGATGCGCTAATAAAACCTCTATCAAGAGCAAAAGAAAGGGGCATTAAGATAAAAATAGCAGCGCCAATAACAAAAGATACAATTAAGCATCTAAAAGAGTTATCAAAAATAGCAGAGATAAGGCATACAGACCATAACTCAAGATTCTGTATAGCTGATGATAATGAGATATTATTCATGCTTATAGATGATAAAGATGTTCATGAAGGTTATGATGTTGGTGTGTGGGCAGGTACAAAACTGTTCAATACAACAATAAAAGCATTTTTTGAAACAAA
>JAGLZG010000141.1 GCA_023131705.1 Nanobdellota archaeon | reverse complement strand
ATATCATATATTAAAGCAGATGGAGCAAGCAGACCATGGCATCATGGGAGACAGAGAAGAAGGAAAATGAAAAGATGCAATGTTGAAATAATTGTCAGTGAAAAAGAATCTGCTAATAAAGAAAAAGTTAAAGAAGATGCTAAGAAACCAGAGATACCTAGAAGCAAAGCTACTGAGAAATCCTCTGGGATTTCTGGCACCACTGAAAGTGGAAAGCCTAAAGAAAAAAGTCAAGTCAAGCTTTCAAACAAAAGTGAAAAAGGTGTTGAAAAAGCGAAACTTTCCCAAAAAGAGGTAGATGTTAAAAAATGATTGAAAGAAAATTTGTTGCTCAGAAATTAAAGGAATACCAGATTGAGGAATTTGTTACAAATACTTTGGAGAGAGTAGGCCATAGCCATACTAAAGTGCAGAGAACACCTCTTGGTGAAAAGATCATAATTTATGCTTCAAGACCTGGCTTAGTGGTCGGAAGGGGCGGCCAGAATATTAAGAAACTGACAAAAACATTAAAGAAAAAATTTGGATTAGAAAATCCTCAGATAGAGATAAATGAGATAGAAAACATAAACCTTGATGCTAACATTATTTCAGAAAAGATTGCCAATTCATTAGAAAGGTTTGGAACAAGCAAGTTTAAAGGCATTGGCCATAAGACAATGGGAGATGTAATGAATGCCGGCGCACTGGGAGTAGAAATTTTGATATCCGGGAAGATTCCCGGATCAAGGGCAAAAAGATGGAGATTTTACCAAGGTTATCTGAAAAAATGCGGGGACATTGCAATAACCGGCATTAATACATCATACAATACAGCAAACCTGAAAACAGGCACTATAGGGATACAGGTAAGAGTCATGCCTCCTGATATAGAGCTGCCAGACAAGATTGAAATTTTAGAAGAAAAGCAGGAAATTATTGAAGAGGTTAAAGATAAAGGAAAGGCTGAAGAAGTGAAGGAAGGAGAGGAAAAACCAAAAGAGGTTAAAGAAGAAAAGGCTGCGAAAGGAGAGCCCAAAAAAAAAGAAAAAGCGGCGAAGAAGGCTGAGAAAAAAGAGAGTAAAAAACCCGGGAAAACGGTAAAGAAAAATGGCAATAATAAAGAAAAAGGAACTAAAAGCAATGAGCAAGAGTGAGCTCTTGTCTAAGCTGGGAGAGCTTAGAAAGGATCTTATTAAACAGAATGCCCAGATTGCAGTAGGAACTGTTCCTAAAAGCCCGGGAATGGTAAGAAATATGAAAAAATTAGCTGCAAAAATCATGTTTGCACTTAAAGAAGAA
>JAGLZG010000140.1 GCA_023131705.1 Nanobdellota archaeon | reverse complement strand
TGTAAAAAAGATAAAATCAAGAAAGGCCAGAGGAGTTCCAAAACCAATAAAGCAAGTAAAGGGCGCTAAAAAAACAGGGAAGGAAATAAGATTAACTAGGAGAAAGATTGGCATCATATTATTAATACTAATCGCTATAGCTGCTGCAGCATCATACTTTGTTTTCTTTTATGAAGGTGAACTGCCTTTTATTTCCGGAGAAAATGCTACAAAAGTTAATGCCAGTTTTATTGTTCAAAACATCAGGGAGAATGTTTTATTGCCTGTTAAGAATTTTTTTATCTCTGGATTAAATGAAACAAATGCAACAATTGCAGAGCCAGTTGTTGAAGAAATTAATATAACAAAAGAGCCATTATTTCTTAGCTCTGTATTTACAAAAATAGCGGATTTTTTTAGGGCTTATCTATATTATATACTTGCTTCTGTTGGGGGCCTGGTTATCCTGGCAATTCTTTTTTTTATTTTAAAAAAGATAGAGAAAGAGAAAATAACAACTGCAAAATTTGACAGGGTAAGCGGCAGGATTATTTTAAGAAATAACAGGATGGCAATAGGGGAAATAATAATCAAATTAAATAAAACATTATATAATGCAATGCTTGTGCTGAAAAAGATAAAGAAACCAACATTCATTTCTGCGGGTGATATTGTTTATGAATATGCTGAGGTTGATAAAAAGAATATTGAGAATAGTGATATGAAAGAGGTTGTTGTGAGGTTTAGAGTAAAGAAGTCATGGCTTAGGAAAAATAATATAGGCAGAAGAGATGTTTCACTAAGAAGGTATATTAATAATAAATGGGCTGGAGTGAATACAGCCATTATAAGCGAAGACAAGAGATATTGTTATTATGAATCAATATTAAAGGAATTGAGTTATTTTGCAATTGTCGGGAAGAAAATAGAAATCAAGGAAAAGCCAACTATTGCTAAAGAGCCAGAAGAGGTTATAAAACCAATTGTAAAAAAAGAAGAGAAAAAGACAGAGAAGAAAGTTAAGAGGATTGATTATGGGCAAAGAAAGAAGTTCTTTAAGTTCCTTGCTGTTTTAATCTTTATTGCAGTTATAGCTGGCTTGGGTTATTATTTTAGGAGTTATATTTTTGGGGCATTGTCAGAAATAAAGTCATTTGCATTTATCTATAAATGGTATATAATTTCTGCAGTTTCAATGTTAGCTGCAATATTTGTTATATCATATATAGTAAAGAAAATTAAAATCAGGTTTAAATTTAAAAATGGAGTAAAAAAGAGAAGCGAGATTATTAGAGTTCCGAAACCAATAAAAGAAGTGAAGATTGCTAAAAGGGTTAAGAGAAAAATAAGCAGGAAACAAAAGAAAAAGATTATTATTGGTATATTATTAGGCTTGTTTTTTATTTTTATTGTTTTTGGGATTGGTTATTTTGCTTATTTTAAGCAGGGTATGGATATGTTCAGGGCTGAAGGAAATGCAAGCGAGGAAATAATTGCTGAAGAAGAAATTGCTGATGAAGAAGCTGAGGAAATAATTGAAAAAGAAGTGATTGAAGAAGAGATTCAAGAAGCAATTATAGAAGAAGAAACAATTGGCATTCCTAATCAGGAATGGCATAAGGACAGTGATTTGGAAATAGATTTAAATGAATATTTTTATGACCCGGATGAAGATGAGCTTTATTTTTCAGCAAAGGGTTTGAAGCATATGAGTGTTTCTTTTGAAGATGGTGTTGCTACACTTACTCCTGAATCAAACTGGTCTGGAACAGAAGAAGCTGTATTTTCAGCAGATGATGGAAAAGGGGGGAAAGTGGAAAGCAATATTGTAAGATTGACTGTTAATGATGCTAAGGAAGAGTCGCTTTTCACTAAAAAGAAAGTTAGTATGATATTTACAAAAATAAAAGAATATACAATAGTTTATATGAACTATATTATAGTTGGAATTATTTTGCTGGTAATCTTAACATTGTTTATTAAATATAGAAAGCCAATTCTTGATTTTTTAGAAGAGGATTAAAAGAAAATTTCAAAATTCTTTCAATTTGTTATTAATCTCTTTGATTAATTTATTTATATGAAGTTCAAAATTAAGCTTTAGCTTGCTCCAATCTTCATATTTCAATAGCCTCCCTCTGTAGTTTATGGCATTTCTTTTTAATCTTACAGTTTCAAGAAAGTTCCAGTCTAATTCCATTTCAGGATGCTTAAAGCAAAGATAGGCATTTTTGCATTGGTGGTTGTCAGCTTCAATCTTGTCAAACAATAAAAATGCTTCAATCAACCCCCTTAAAGACTCATAGTAATCCCTAAAAACAAAAGTCCACTTTGTGCTGTCTTTTAGGATATTTTTTGATTTTTCTTTTATGAAAGATAATCCCTCTTCAGCAACATTCTTCAATGATTTGATTAACTCAATATCCACTTCATTCTTCTCCTTGATATTTCCTGTTTTCAGGCATTTATTACAGGTCTTGTCTAAATCATCTATATCTATTTTCATCAACTCACCTCAGCAAAGTCTGTTATAGAACCTTTTACAATATAACCATTAACTATATTTTTTATTAATCCTGTCTTTATTTTTTTAATCTCTTGTTTTGATTTGAATATGTGCAATTCGATATCTCTCCTAAGCTTTAGTTCATATTTATATTTATCCATTCCTCTTGTTTCTCCATATATAAAAATATCTATATCAGAATCCTTATACCAGTCTCCTCTCGCAATGCTTCCAAAAATAATTGCTGTTTTTACTTTTTTAAGACTCATCAGATGATTAATCAATCCGCTCTGATAGAGATGGTTAAGAGCATAATGTTTTTTTCTTGACTTATATACTGGATTATCAATACCACAACTGAAATAAGGAAATTTCCCTTTTTCTTTTACTCTTTTTATTAGCCCTTCTTTTCGGAATCTTTTAATCCATTTATTTAGTGCTGCTCTTGTCATATTGCTTTCTTTTACTAACTCTTCAAAATGCCAATGCTTTAACGGGCTGTTCTCTAATATGATATTTAATATCATATCCTCCTTGCTTGGGCTTGCCATAATATTAGTATATCTGAAGTATACTATTTAAAAGTTTTGTTTTTTTGCCATAAATATCTCACTGAGAACTAAATTTTCCCTGTTATTCGCAATTCAAAAGAAAATCCTTACTAATTCATTTACAAATCCTGTTAAGAATAATATGATTATTATTATTCCCAGAGCTTTACTAAATCTTAGGCTATATTCTGGTTTTCTATTACCTTTTGTTTTTGCCTTCCAGAAGATTAGGACGAATAGAATGCTTGTTAGGGGATAGATGAATGCCCCTATTATATCAATGACTTTGTAAAAAGCATTGTCTATATTTAACATAATTATTATTATCGCTATTATAAAAGGAAAAGCGCATGCAAGAAGAGAAGATTTTGTGTTATTTGCTTTATAATCAAATTTGAAGATTTCTTTTATTGCCAGACCAACTGCAAGGAATGAAGTGGACATTACAAGTATCCCAAAGAAGCTTCCGAGAACAAGCATTTTGTAGCCAAGGGCATTCCCTAAACCAATAATAGCACCGTCTGTTGTTTCTAGGCCTGTTACACCAACTACAAACAAAGGAAATACTATATATATGATAAGAGGAATTAGTGTTCCTATTATTATTGCATTTCTCATCAGCTTTTCATTTTTTTTGAGCTCTTCCCTTATCTCTGGTATTGCTCCTGCACCTCCAAAAGCAAAAAGAACAACTCCGAATGGAATCCAAAATTGAGAAAGATCTATGTGATTGAGATTAGCTGGGTTTATTGCAGGTATGCTAAAAATTCCTATTATTGTTATTACTAATAATGTTATTGCAATCATCAGGAATTCGCTTTTTTCTATTAGTTTAAGCCCTTTGAAGACAAAATAACTTCCTGCTATGGCAAAGATTATTGAGAAGATTATAGGATATATATTTATTATTGGTTCTATTAGAGCAGAGAAGAATTGCCCAACCTTTATTATATAGGCAATCATTGCCCCATACCATCCAAGTGTCAAGAAGATAAGCATTAGTTTTTTTCCTTTTTTTCCAAGGTATTTTCCTGCATACCCTGTCCATTGGTGGCTGGTTTTTGTTCTTAAGCTGATTTCACCGAGCATAAGGTTTACTGTCATTACTGCTATTCCAATCAAAACTACATTCAGGATTCCTGTCAAAAAACCTGATTTTGAGAAAACATAAGGCAAACCCAGTATACCAGCTCCAACAACAAAACCAACTAATGTTGCAACTGCAACAAACAACTCTTTTTTCATGTCTTTTATTATTAAAGAATTGTTATATAAAGTTATTGATTAAAAATAGTGGGGACGCTGGGATTTTCAAAGCGAAGCTTTGAACCTTCGCATAATTCGAACCCAGACCCGAAGCTTTCTGCAAGGGAGATTTATCATTCATCGCCGTTAAAGGCTCATCCCTCCAGTTACTGGAGGCTCCTATTCTAGCCAGGTTATACTACGTCCCCTTATAGCTTAAGAATAAATATGTTTATTTAAATCTTACTATGTCTCCTGTTTCTGTCTTTGTTTTTTCAATTGTCCCTTTTTCCAGCTCAATAACATACCTTGCTTTGCATCCTTTAGAAATTCTGAATGGCCTGAAATCTTTTTTAATTTGTATAATCTTTTTATTTTTATTTAACCATAAAACATCAATAGGATAAAACACAAAAAACATATGCATGGAGATGTTTTGTTCTTTTCCTGATACAAAGACTAATGCTTTGCTTATCTTTTTTGTAAACATCAATCCTTTTAGTTTCTCAAATTCTGAATTGCAAAGCTTAAAATCTTCTGCAAGAATTTTATTTTTTGTCTGGTTTTTTATCATCTGGAACTTTAGTTCCTTTTCCGTCTATATTAAAGTTTTGGTTTTATAATGTAATCTCTTTTATTGCATAAACAATGTTATTTTTTATTTCCATCAAATCTTTCATCTCGCCTATGTACCTGTAGAATGATGCCTTTGAGCAGTAGTTTAGCTGATTAACAATATAGAATTTTAAGTCAGCAAGTGGGATTTGTTTTGTTTTTATTATATCCAGGATTTTTTGTTTTACAAGGTTCTTCTTGTTTTTATTGAATTTCCTCATTACTTCTGATTTAAGACCGCTATTCTTCTGGTTTGTAAATTCCAGCAGAGCTTCTTTTATTATGTCTTTCTGATTTTGTTTTAGCCTGGCCTCAAGAACTTTTATTTTTTCAGCCATTAATTTAAGCTGTTTTTTTAATAACTCTGTTTCCCCCATAATATTGAGAAATTATGCGTGGTTTATATAGTTTTTGGTTTCTGAGACAGTCTTAAGACAAAAATAAGAATTTAGACACCCCCTTGTTTCCTATGGAAAACAGACACCCCATGATTTCCTATGGAACTTGTCTGAGGCTTATTTGAGACATAATCTTGATTGTTTTTTTTCAAAGTTTCCCCTTTAAAATGTTTATGAACTATTTTTTCACAAAATCTCAGAAATTCTCTCCACATTTTTAGCTGATTGTTGTAATTGACTTTGATACTCTCGACGAGAATTTCTGAGCATACTTAAAAATCGTAGATTTTTGGTATCCCAGAAAAGCTTCGCTTTTCTCAGGATACTTAAAAACCACAGATTTATAGCCTATGGTTTTTGACAAAAGCGAAAAGTTTTTAAACAAAAACAATTAGTTAACTTTAATTAGTATATTTAGTATAATTTTAATAAAAAAAGGTGTTATGTTTAATGAGGTGGTTACTAAAAAGAGGCAAAACTTTTTCTATAGCTATCTCTAAAAATATCAAAGTCATAAAAAAGGAGGGGTTATAAAAATGATGTATAATAAAAAAGGTGATTTAAAAAGAATTTTCCTGGCAACAATCATGTTAATGGTTTTAGGTGTTGGTGTTTGGTTTGTTTTGGGTGCGCATGGGATGAGCGCTAGTATAACACCAACTATACTTAAAGGTGGTCAAAACCATTCCTTTAATGTATCTATTACTAACAATGTAGGGGTAAGTATTGATACAGTAAACATCACCAGGTTGGACACAAACTTTTCTGAATTTTCTTGTGCTGCAGTATCTGGAGCTACTTGTGGGGCTGAAAGCAATACAGGTGTTCAGCTAACAAGCGCTGCTTTAGGAAGTGGCAATACTGAAGTTTATACTATATGGGTTGTGACAGCAAATGTTAATAATAATACTAAATTAAAAGTACTTACTATTGATACTGGCAGTGGTGAGAATGAGACAAATGTTAGTCTCCAGATTGATAATGATTCTCCTATACCTGGAATTTCTAGTGTATCAGATGGAACCAATACTGTGTCAACTTTTGTTTATGCATCTTTTTTAAAAAGTGGAGCTATCAATGTATCTATAGCTGTAAATGATACTGGTTATGCTACACTTGATAGTGTTATCTTTTACTATTCAAATGCTACAGAAACACCAACATCATCAAATTTTTCTGTAATTATGAATTTAGCTACAGGAGATGGAAATAATACAGATAATATTTATTCAGCATTAATAAATGGCACTACTCACGAAGATAATATTTCTTTTATAGTATATGCCAATGATACTGTGGGAAATGTAGGATGGCAAAATGGCACTGATAATGCTGGTTTTAATTTTTCAATAGATGGCTTAGCACCACAAGTAAGCGCTATTGTATTGAATGATACCAAAGGGGATAATGATAATGTTGTAATAAGTGATGAACTTTACAGAATAAATGCTACTGTTAATGATACTTATCCAACAGGTTCAAATACAACCACTGTTTATGTAAATGGAACATCTAGTAATTCTATTGCAATGGATTGCGCTGCGGATGGTGTATTATGGTTAAATATTACAAATATGAGTGATCTTGGCTTTACATCAGATGGCAATTATACTTTAACAATAACTGCAATAGATACAGTGGGCAATATTAATGCTTCAGAGACTATTACAATAGAGATAGATGATACATTACCAAATGTAACAAATATTATCACAAACCTAACAAGGAATTTTACTAGTGATTCATCAGAGATAGTACAGATTAATGTAACTGTAGCAGACAATATAAAGAATGTTACTGTATATAATGGAACTGATGAATATATGTATAATATGAGCAATGCTGCAGGTGCAGCATATAAAGAAGGAGGGGTTTTCACTGTGACTATTAATGGTACTTTGACTGACTTTTGTCCAAGCAGTGGAGATGGTATTGAATGTGTATTATATATAAATGCAACAGACACTTTAGGCAGGGAAAACAAAACAGAAACATTAACCATAACTGTAGATAGTGTTGCACCAAATGTTACAGACATTGCTATAAATGATACTTATCCAACAACAGGTGATTTAGTTGTAAGAAGCGATGATTCAATAAAACTTAATTTAACTGCTACAAATAATGTTCTAAATGTCAGTGTTAATGGAACACTTCTGACAAGTGCAGGAGGAAACAGCTATGAGTTAAATACAACACCTTCATCTTTAGGATGCAATACTAATGGAAGTTGTTTATTGAATTTCACATCATATGATAAAGCATTAAATAAAAATGATACTGGGGTATTAACTATTATTATAGATGATGAAAATCCAGCATTAACATATCTAATGACAAACATATCTGATGGCAGTGGTGGAACAACTAATATAACAACATCAAGCATAAGCATTAATTTAAGCGTGAATGTCAGTGATGGCTATGATATATATTATGTGACCTTAAATGATACAATAAATGCAACTTTCACAGCTGCTGCTAATAATTATTCTCTGGTTAATACTTCCGCAGAAATGGGATGTGCACATCCTGGCTCAGGATATGAATACAACTGCACTCTTGGAATTACAGCATATGACAATGCAACTAATAGCATTAGTTCAACAATTGATATTATAATAGATGATTATGCACCAAGAGTTGGAACAATAACAACCAATGCAACAGATAATAGAGTAACAAGCACTACTGCAGAAATAAACTTTACTGTTACTATAACAGAAGGTTATTACTTTAATGCCAGTTTAAATAAAAGCACCCATCTTGGAAGAACTAATCTATCAGGAACAGGGGCAGCTAATACTTACTATGCTGTTAATACCACTGCAGACTTTGGATGCACAGGAAATGGAAACTGTGTTATAGGTTTAAGCGCTTATGATGAATTAGGAAACCTTAATGATACAATTACTGTAACTATATTGGTTGATACAACAAAACCAAATATAACTGGCGTAAACACAAATACACCTGTTGGCTATACTGGAACTTTAACAGTATCTGCAACGCTACAGGATAACCTAAATGTGAATGGTACAAGGATATACATTGATGAAACTTCAAATGGGTATTATAATTTCAGTGAAACTGGTTTAACTACTGTAAGTATGACACATGATATTGATTTGTCAACAGCTTGTGCAGGATCAGCGTGTGCTAGTGGAGGTCATACAGTTTATGTACAGGCAAATGATAGTACAGGACAGTGGAGTGATATAACTGTAGATTCCTATAGGTCTTTTACAATAAGTGATGATACTAACAATACGCAGAAGTTGAATAAGAATTGGGATACTTTAAATCTTGGTATGGCATCTCAATGGATTAATATTTCAAATCCAGTTGAATCAAATATATCAACATTCTTAACAACCATAGGACATTTGGGAACTAACTACAATTTAGTATACTATTATCTTGATGGAACATGGAAATACTTCAAAAGAGGCAACTGGACAACAAGTAATCTTAAATACATCAATAACACAAATGATCAGATGTATTGGATAAATATGAGTAAAGAAGTTGACTTTTATATTTCATAAATTTTTTTATTTTAATTTTTTAGGAGTAAATTGGAGGATAAATAATGAATACAAAAAAATTGTTGTTACCAATTTTAATTTTTACTTTATTTACTACAATGGTCTTAGCTGTCCCTGAACTGTCAATCTGGAGGGGGACTGTATATATAAATGGCACTTCTGCAACAGCAGGGGTCAATGTAAGTGGTTATGTTGCAGGAACCCTTGAATATACTACATATACTGGTGAAGATGAGGTTCCATCCTCTTTCTATAACCTTGTCCTAGAAGGTTCAGTTGGCGATAATGTAACATTCAAGGTATTTGATATTGATGTTATCCAAGGTCATCGGAATTGGTCTGAAGGAATTTTTGATCTTGATATAAATGTAACAACACTAGCAAATGGCGCTTCTTGCACTTATAGTGCAGCTTGTTCAGGAGGATATTGTTGTTCTGGAGCCACACAGATAAGAAACGGCTCTGGCTCAGGAACATGCCAGTCTAGTGCATGCACAGCAGCTACAACACCAAGTGGTGGTGGAGGCGGAGGAGGTGCAGTTGCTGCTCAAAGCATAGTTTTGACTGAAGTTGATACAGCATATACTGGGTTAGCAAGAGGGGAGAAACTTACATTTACTTTTGATGGCGCTTCCCACACTTTGAAAATTAATAAGGTTGCAGCAGACAGAAAGTCAGTTGAATTTCTTTTAACATCAACACCAATGTATTTCACACTAAATATTGGCGAGGAAAAGATAATAGATCTTGATACAAGTGTAAATGAAAAGCTTTATGTCAAGTTAACAGGAATAAATAACAGGAAAGCAGATATTATAGTTAAAAAGATAGTTGAAAAAGCATTGCCAGTAATCCCTCCAGCAGGAGAAGAGGAAGTAAAGGAAGAAGTTGAAGAAGAAGTTCCTTCTGAAGAAGAGGAATTAGAAGAAGTAACACCAACAACAGAAAAAGCAAAACTACCTTTGGCATGGATAATGGTAGCTTTGGTTGTGGTTATTGGATTGATTATCTATTTTGTTGTTAGCAAAAAGAAAAAAGAATCATTTTAATTTTTTTATTTTTAAGTAGTAAAAAAACCGATAGATTTAAATATTAAATCACAATAATAAAGAAAGAGGCAATAAAAATGGCAAATGAAGATTTAGCACTGTTAAACAAATCAAATGTTGCGATTGAATTTTTTCGTTCACATAGAGATAAAATTACGAAGGATTTTAATAATCAGTTTGTAGCAATAAAAGAAGAAGAGATTGTTAGTAGTGGAGAGAATATGGGGGTATTAGGTAAGAAATTAGCTAAAAAGGGAGAGGATACATCAAACTTGTTTATAAGGTTTGTGTCAAAAGATATATTCATTCTTTGATTTACAATGAAAATTCCTTTATCAATTCTTGAAAATAGAATCCAAATAAATTCTATTTTCAAATGCCCTAAAGTTCGTCTGTATGGGCAAGTAACTTTTATAATAGATACTGGAAGCCCTTTAACTTTAATGTCAGAAGGAGATGCTCTTAAACTCCATGTTCCTATAAAAAATTTAAGAGAAGCTCCCGAGGAAAAAAAGCATATATATATGGGTGGTTCAATATCAGAACTTAAAATGATTCCTAAGAAAATCAGTTTAATTTTTAAAAATGATGAGAATAATTCAGAAAGTGTAACTTTGCCTAACATATGTGTAGCACTATCTACTAAAAGAGACAATAAACATAAGCAAATCGCTCAAGCTTCCCCTTCTATATTGGGTTTGGACTTTTTGAAAGATAACGGATTTTTGTTGCATGTTAATCCTAAAAAAGGTTTAGCCTATTTAGAAAAGTAAATTTTATTTGTTTTAGTAACTGCTTTCTTAAAAAAGATTTTTTTCTTATTTATAACACCAAAGTTACTATATTTGGTCACTTTACTCATTTAAAAAAACGAAAAGTATTTAAAAAACAATATTTAATATACTAAAAAAGGTTAATTTTTAATAAAAAGGGGTGTTTATATTGAAAAATATAAGGATATTATTGATATCTATTTTAATTCTAATGATGTATGCTTTAAGCGCTAATGCTTTTTATTTCTATGGAAATACTCTCAATGCCAGTTCTACTTTGAATGTAAGCAACACTAATGTTACTGTAGAGGTTTATAAAATGGTTTCTGGTCAAGGTCCTGTTTTGAACACAAGCAACTCTTCACTAAGCAATGCTGATGGGTTCTTTAATGTAAGTGTTCCTGATATTCAGGAAGATAACATAATGTGCAAAATAAAGATAAAACACTTTATTTCCGGAACAGAAGATATAGACCTTATAGGGCCATCATTACCAGAACTCCCATCACAGGAGATACAACAACTAAGCCCTATTAATTTTTACATGAGGGATGGAGCAGCTATTAACATAACTGCTGTTAACTTTTCAGGAGGAGCAACTGTCTTTAATTATATGATAAAGGATAAAAAACTAGGCTATCCAATAGAATCAGACTGGTCAAACTATCATAGTGCTGTTACAGTTTATTTGCCAGCAGACAGGAACTATTCTATAATGATATTTCCAAATCAAAGTTTCCCAGTAAGCTATGACTTAAATAATGCTTCAGATTATGATAATAATCATGCAGATATTGTTTTTAATGTGTCTGAGCAATGGAAAAGGGTGTCAGGCTATGCTTTAGCAGGAAATTCATCACCTAATGCTGATGATATAACAATAATTTCATATCTTATAGAGCCGGGAAATATGTTATTTCAGGATCACCCAATACCTTATAATCTGAGTGCATGGGATTGTGGTGCTGGTGGTTGCGGAACTGATGAATATAATGCAACAACAGGATTCTATAATATAACACTGCCAGGAGCAGCTATGGGAGCAAACATTATGATGTTTGCAACAGTAAGGAATGGAACAGATTATTATGGTGCT
>JAGLZG010000014.1 GCA_023131705.1 Nanobdellota archaeon | reverse complement strand
AGCAAGGACTGGGCGTCTTTTTCAAGCTTATTAATGGTTTATATTGATTATACCTACAGTGATACTATATCAAAAAGCATGGAAGTAAGAAAAGAAATATAGGTTAATTTTTTATAGAAAACTTTATATAGCAAAATACTAATATTTAATATTATTAAGTGATAAAAGATGATAATGGAAAAATATATTTTAATTGCGGTACTTTTTCTAATGCTGCTATTTAGTATTGGCTGTAAAATGGGCCCTTCTGAAGCAAGATTGGAGGAGGTTTATCATAAAGGAAATTCTGGTATTGAGATGGATTTTTTAAGGAATGCTCCCCCTAACAAGGTTTATGATGGGGACAGCTTAGATATAAGCATTGAATTAAAAAACAAGGGAGCTTATCCTGAAACAAACAAGTTTGAGGGAAAATTAGAGATAAGCGGTTTTGATACTAATTCAATAAGAGGCAGGTGGGATGGAGGAAATGACATGCCAAGCGATTTAGAGGGAAGGAGCCAGTATAATGATGAAGGGGGCTATGCTATAATGACTTATAATGACAGGGATGGTGTTCATGTTCCTTTTGATGCTGATTATTATGAGCCAACTATAATAGTTCATTCCTGTTACAAGTACAAGACAATAGCAGACCCTATTGTTTGTATTGACCCTGATCCTTATAAGGTTGTTTCAGAGAAAAAGGTCTGCACTATAGGTGATGTTAGTTTATCAGGAGGCCAGGGCGCTCCAATTGCTGTTACAAAGATAGAAGAAGAAGTAAGCAGTGATAAAATCTATTTTAGAATACATATTTCTAATGTTGGTGGTGGAAGTGTTATGACACCGCAATCTTACAGGGACTGCCCTTATAATATAGAAATCAATGATTTGGATAAGGTTAGTGCAAAGATAAGGCTTCCGTATGATTCAAGTCCTGACTGCTCACCAAGAGGTACAGGCTCTGATCCAATAAGGCTGGTAAATGGAAGGGGTTATATATTCTGTAAATTCAGAAAACCGAATACTGACTCTGCTTATACGACAAATTTAAATATAGGGCTTGATTATGTTTACTCCAGCTCTATATCAAAAAAGATAAAGATTGTTAATATCAAATAAGGAGGATTAAAATGAATATGAAAAAATTTAATTTTTTTAATTTCCCTTTTGCGGGAAAAAAAATAATAATTGCTTTGGTTTGTGTAGTTGTTCTATTTTTAGCGGGTTGTGATGATACTGGGACTGTCAGTACAACAAAGACTTACATAGGCGGAACAGATTCTATTGAGTTTGATTTTATGGAGGAAAGCCCTCCTGTTGAAGTATATGATAGCGGCAATCAGCCTTTTGATGTAACTGTAAAACTTGAGAATGA
>JAGLZG010000139.1 GCA_023131705.1 Nanobdellota archaeon | reverse complement strand
TGTTTTCAGTATTTTTTTAATCTCTTCCAATGAATTTGTTGCCATTTTTATCACTTCTTAACCTTTGTAATCAAATCAGGAAGCCCTGTACCCACAGGAACAGGCTGGTTAATCATAACATTTTCTACAACCGAACTTAACATATCAACCTCTCCTGCCAAAGAGGCATTAACCAGATGCTTTATAGGGGTCTCGAAACTTGCCCTTGCTAATACAGATGCCTTCTCCTTTACAACACCATACCTTGTTATACCCCTTAGAATCCCATTATTGCACAGTGTATCTGCAACAAGCATTATATGCCTTATATCAACATTCAAACCCTGGCTTTCAATAACCTTGAAAACCTCTAATATAATAGCCTGCCTTGCTGCTTCTATTCCAAGAACATCTGCTAACTCGCAGATATCATTTGTTGTTGTTCTTTTTTCATCTATTGCATCTATCTCCAGCATATCCTTGAGGTTAGAGCCTGCTGTTATAATAATAAACTCCTCCTCCCTCTTAACAGGCAGCACCTGTTTAATACCTTTCACACCTTTTATATAAACGCTTTTTACCTTTTCTTTTATTTTGTATATTTCATTAAGGATCTCTTCCTTGCCTTTCATCTTTATTATAATATTTCCTTCCTTTTCCTTAACATTAACATTTTTTATTGATTTTGATACTGCATTCCTGATTGTTGAGATATTTATTGAAATCTCCCTCATTTTTTCCCTGTCCAGATTTATATCAACTGATGATTCTGCTATATTGACTATAAACTCTGACACAACCTCGTTAAGTAGTGTCTCTTTTATTGATGCAGCAATCTTCCTTATGTCCTTTCCCCTGTTATATGGTTTTTTAAGATACACTTCCATCATCGGTGTTGATATCTTTTTTCTTCCATCCAGTATCTCTATAATCCTCGGCAGCCCCATTGTAACATTCATCTCTGCAACTCCTGCAAAATGGAATGTGTTCAGTGTCATTTGTGTTCCTGGCTCTCCAAGGGATTCTGCAGACACTATTCCAACTGACTCGCCAGACTCTACCTGCGCAGTTTTATACTCTCTAATAACCTTTTTTATATTTGCCTCGCTTACATTCTTCTCTTTTAACTCTCCCCTTAATTTTAATGGCAATTCTTCTGTTTCCTTCATCTTAACCTCAGTGTTTTATAACCCTATCAACATTTATTATTCCATTTTCAGACTTGCTTACATCAACACCATCCTCTCCATATTTAAACTGGATTATCTTCTTGCTTGCATCCCTTACCGTGCCATCATATTCTACCTTTAAATCCTGCATTGCATTTGAAAGCCTTCTATAGAGATAACCGGATTTAGGTGTTCTCAGAGCAGTATCCATAAGTGAATCCCTGCCTGTTATAGAGCCAAAGAAAAACTCCTTTGGATTAAGGCCCCGCTTGAATCCATCCTTGATAAAGCCATGGGATTCTGACCCCAGATCTCCTTTTTTAAAACATGATAGTGTTCTTTTGTTATATCCTTTTGTAATTCTTTCTCCCCTCATAGCCTGCTGTCCAACACAGGCGGACATCTGCGCAAGGTTAAGGGCATTTCCCCTTGCTCCTGAGTCTGCCATAATGATTGTAGCTGTATTTTTGTCTCCATATTCTGAAACAATATTTCCTGCCTTGTTTCTTGCCCTGTTCAGTATTTCAAGTATCCTTAATTCAATTGTTTCTTTAAATGATTTTCCGGGAAATGCCTCCAGCTTTCCTTCATAATAGACATTTATGATATTCCCAACCTCTTCCTCTGCCTGGCTTAATATCTCATCAACCTTTTCTCTTGCCATTTTTGGCAGATCACTATCTGATATTGGTATTGTAAATCCAACTTTCAACAGGGTTTCTATGCCAAGCCTGAATATATTTCCAATTATAATAACTGCATCATCAGCGCCATATTTTTTATGGATGCTTCTCAGCATTAATCCGGCTTCTTCCCCTATTATATTCTTGTCTATAACTCCGGAAACAAGATTTCCATCCTTGATTGAAACATAAGCGTCTCTCTCAATATTTTTTTTCTTGTCTAAATTTGTGTCATAATGCCTTGCTTTTCCTGTAAAATTAAAATCAGAAGGAAGCAGAACGCTGAATATTTCTTTTCCGCTGACTACTTGTTTTTTTGGAAGCCTTGAAAAATCCTCTATGCCAACAGAATACAGCAAGTCTATTGCCTCTTCTCTTTTCATCTTAAGATTCTTTGTCAGTATGTAGTTCCCGGAAATAGTATCCTGTTTGCATCCCATAACACTCAACCCATACCTTGGGCTTATTAACTGTGTCTGCACCTGCATAAGAATTTCAGCTTCTGCTCTTGCCTCTTCTGTCTGAGGTATATGCAGATTCATCTCATCTCCGTCAAAATCAGCATTATACGGATTGCATACAGCAGGATTCAGCCTGAATGTTTTTCCATCCAAAACCCTGACCTTATGGCACATCATGCTCATCCTGTGGAGGGATGGCTGCCTGTTGAAAAGCGCTATATCGCCGTCTATTAAATGCCTCTCAACAAGATAACCTGATTTTAGGTCTTCCAAAGCCGATTCCTTTGTTTCCTCTGTCAACCTTCTCTTTTTTCCATCCGGCCTTATTATATAGTTTGCGCCAGGATACTTAGATGGGCCATTTTCAATAAATTTTTTCAGATAATCTATATTCCACTGGGTAACTCTTTCCGGAACAGTAAGATTACAGGCAACTCTATAAGGAACACCAATCTCATTCAGCCTTAGATTAGGGTCTGGGCTTATGACTGTTCTTGCTGAAAAATTTGTACGCCTTCCTGCCAGGTTGTTCCTTATCCTTCCTCCCTTGCTCTTTATTCTCTCTGTTATTGTCTTTAAAGGCTGTCCAGACCTGTGCCTTGCTGGTGGAAGCTGCGACACGCTATTATCAAAAAATGTTGTAACATGATACTGCAGTAAATCCCATAGGTCCTCTATAATAATCTCAGGAGCTCCTGCATTGATATTCTCAAATAATCTTTGATTGATTCTCACAATATCTCCAAGCTTGTGAGTCAAATCATCCTCGCTTCTCTCCCCGCTTTCAAGGGTGATAGAAGGCCTGATTGTTACAGGAGGTATTGCCATTATCGTAAGAATCATCCACTCAGGTCTTGTTACATTTGAATCAATGCCAAATACCCTCAGGTCATCATCTGTTATTCTTTCAAGCCTTGTCCTTACTTCAATAGGGCTTAACCTTTTGTCATTTTCAATAAATGTTGTTGGCTTTTCAAGATTTATTTTTAGTTGTTTTACCCTACAGTAAGGGCATTTATTTGATGTTTTAAGGCTTAATATTATCTTTTTTATAACATTTCTTCTGCCATCTAAACCTAATTCTTTTTCAGCTTCATCCAATGTGTTAAGGCTCTTTTCTATCTTGTCCTGGGGTATAAGGATTCTTGAACAATCCCTGCATGTGCATCTTAAAAGATTAAGAATAACATCCACAAACTTAATATGCACTACTGACCTTGCTAACTCAATATATCCAAAATGACCTATACACTCTTTAAGTTTTGAACCGCATGTCCTGCATTTCAAGCCAGGGTCTATAACACCTAACCTTAAATCCATTAATCCTCCATCTACAGGATAACCTTCCTTATCATAAAGCTCTGGAGTAACTATCTTCGCAGAAGCCATCTTCTTTATGAACATAGGAGAAAGTGTTCCAAATGTAATGCTCTTTACTTGTTTATAGACATACTGATCAGGAGAAATCTCTATATCTTCTTCTTTCTTTTCCTTCTTCTCTTCCTTAGGTTTTGTTTTTTCTGGAATTTTTTCCTCTCCACTTTTAGTGGTGCCAGGGCTCTCTGATTTCCCAGTAGGTTTAGGAGTTTTCTCTTTAACTTCTGTCTTTTTCTTCTCTTCCTTAGGCTTTTCTTTTTTAGCTTCTGCCATTTTAATATCTCAAACTCAGAGTTTGAGTATTTGAAAATCTATTGATTTTCAATATTTATTCTCTAAATTAAGTTTTGGATATATCCCCAGTGTCTTAAGTTCATCAAGGAACAGCTTAAAAGCATAACTTAGCTCGATATTATTAATTTCTGTATTATCGCCGCATATAGGGCAATAGCTTTTTTTCTTAAAGTTGTTATAAACAGCAAGTGTTCCGCAAGTTTCACAAACAGGAACTACAACCAAATCAGAGTCAAATCTTTCCTTAAGCAACAGAGATGCGCCATGCGCAACAAAAGTATCCTTTTCCATCTCTCCCAGTCTTAAACCGCCTTCTTTTGCTCTTCCTTCTGTTGGTTGTCTTGTTAACAGCTGTATAGGGCCACGGGCTCTTGAATGCAGTTTGTTAGAAACCATGTGCTTTAATTTCAGATAGTACATACTTCCAATATATATCTTTGTCTCAAACTGCTCTCCAGTCATTCCATTATACATTGTTTCAACACCATTTTCTCTAAAACCCAAAGAAAGCAGTTCCTGTCTTATTTTTTCTTCTGGCTCAGCACTAAATGTTGTTGCATCCATATACCTCCCGCCCAAAGCCCCTACTTTCCCTGCTATTAACTCAAGCAGATGGCTTATTGTCATTCTTGATGGAATACCATGGGGGCTAAAGATTAAATCAGGTACAATACCTGAAGCTGTAAAAGGCATGTCTGTTTCAGGAACAATCAACCCTACAACTCCTTTTTGCCCATGCCTTGATGTAAATTTATCTCCAAGCTCTGGTATTTTTTGGTCTCTAACCCTTACCTGAACAAGCTTATTGCCGTCCTCATTTTCTGTCAAAAGAACAAAATCAATTACCCCTTTTTCACCATGAACAACTGAAACAGAGCTTTCTCTTCTTGTTGAGGATGCAAGATTATATTCATCCAGTCCTGACAAGAATCTCGGAGGAGATGTTTTTCCAATTATAACATCTCCCTCACTAACCTCTGCTTCCGGGAATATAATTCCATCTCCTTCTAATAACCTGTAATCATGCTCTGTCTTATATCCTTTAACATCCTTGTCTGGAATGCTTACTTCATCAATCAATCCGCCGCTGTACCTAAGCTCTTCTGCTGAGCTCTGCCTGAAGTATGTATTCCTTCCAAAACCCCTCTCTACAGACCCTTTATTTAATATAATTGCATCATCCATATTATATCCTTTATAACTCATTATTGCCACTACAATATTCTGGCCGGCAGGATGATTATCATAGCAGGATATGTCATGCAT
>JAGLZG010000138.1 GCA_023131705.1 Nanobdellota archaeon | reverse complement strand
GGCTGCAGCCCTGATTTGACCATAACCAAATCTTTTTTGAATTTTCCTGCCAGTTCTGCAAGTTTTCCTCCTGATGTTATTGCAATTATTTTGCAGTTTTTTCTGTATGCATTTCTATAAGCCTCTATTGTTTCTTCTGTATTGCCTGAATAGGATATTGCAAATACAAGTGTTCTTGAATTAACATATTCCGGCAAAAAATAGTTTTTATTTACCTCAATAGGCATCTTGAAATGCCATAAATAGGATTTAAGGATTTCACCGGGCAGAGCAGAGCCTCCCATTCCGGTTATTATAATCCTGTCTATATCTTTATCAACCTTGATATTTTCTGCAAGCTGCCATGCCTTTTTAACCTGGTTGGGAAAATCCATAAGAACAGAGTACATATCCTCTTTATCAATAATCTCTTTATCCATATGGATATGTAAGAACCACAGTTATTTAAAGCTTTTGAAATTTTTAAGAAAAATAAAAAACATAAGCTTTTTAAATGCCTTGTTATTTTCCTCTCTTAGAGCGATGTGGCCTTAGCTTGGCTGAAGCTCATAAATGTAAAACAATGGAGGCTAAGAATGGGAATGTATAAATATATAAGAGAGGCTTGGAAGAAATCTGAAACTCTTAAAGAAATAAATAAAAAAAGAATTCTGGAATGGAAAAAAGAACCTGTAACCATCAGGATTGAAAGGCCTACAAGGCTGGACAGGGCAAGATCACTGGGCTATAAAGCAAAACAAGGTTATATTGTTGTAAGGCAGAAAGTTATAAGGGGGGGCCATAAAAGGCCAACTATAAGAAAAGGCAGACGCCCAAAACGTTTTGGCCAGAGAAAAAACCTTTCAATATCTTATCAATTAATAGCAGAGCAGAGGGCTAATAAAAAATTTAGGAATTGCGAGGTTTTAAATTCTTATTTTTTGGCAAAAGACAGGGATTATTATTGGTATGAGGTTATACTTGTTGACAGGTCTCATCCTCAGATAGTTGCAGATAAAAGGATAAACTGGATTGCAAAAAAGCAAAACAAGGCAAGGGTTTTCAGAGGTCTAACATCTGCCGGCAAAAAAAGCAGAGGCAATCAAAAGAATTAAAAAATCCGCAAGATTTAAATAAGATTAATTAACTTCCGCTTACTATGAAGAACGGCTATAAGATAGCAGGATTGGATTTTATATTTGATAGAAAAGGCCAGCCATGGTTTATAGAAGCTAATTCTGCATCTACAGTACATAAGGAAATAGAAAACATTTATGGAGAACCAATTACTGTTAAGGCTATTGCAAAATATATTAATTCTTTACCAGGAAAAAATTTTTGCATATTCCAAAGTAAAAATCATAAATTTAGAGAGGATAAAGAGAATAGCGCGTGGCTTCCTGAAAAATTAAAGGGGTTTGTTAACAAACAGCTATATATCTGTTATATGGAGAAGAATTTAAGGATTTCTAGAAATTATTTTCCTGACCATAATTTTGTAAAATTAACATTAATTAACAGGCGTGGAGGGGGCAATTCTTATGTTCTTGATTCTCACAGAAGAAAGGTTAACCCAGATGTTATCATGAGAAACTATTTTCAGTTGAATCCGGACTTTGAAAAAGAAGGAATAGCTGTTATTAATTCTATGGCTGCTCGTGATGCGGTTTGGTTTAAACATAAATGTTACGAAATGGTTAAAAGTATCAAAGGAATTAATATTCCAAAATACTTTTTGATTAACAATAATACAGAACTTAAACAGGTTCTTAAAGAAAACAAAAGTTTATTTAGAAATGGCTATGTTCTAAAGCCATTAGGAAATAGTCTCGGAAGAGGTATTAAGATAACAGAGTCTGCAAGAATGCCCAGAAATTTTGAAGTTAAATTGGGGTATATGCTGCAACAAAGAATACACCAGCCAAAAATACATAAAAACAAATATTGGGATGTAAGATGTTTTGTTATTAATGGAAAATATATTGCAGGTGTTAAGAGGGTTTCTAAAAATAAGGTAACAAATATAACAAAAGGCGCTTATGGCGAATTACTGGACAAGAAATATGAAAAAAAGATAAAGAAAATGGCTGAAAAGATTGCAAATCTAATTAATCAACAAACACAAGAATGGGTTAAATCTGATTTTAAATATATGTATGAACCAGAAAAGCCTAGTTTAAGAGCAGCTAGATGGCATCCAATTGGCGAAGAATGAATTCTAAGATTTTTGGTATTTTATTTGGAAATTTTATTAATGATAAGAATAAACCATTTAATGAAAAAAAATTAGATAATTGTTTTAAAGAGATCACATTAATAGGAAGAAAAAAAGGAATGGATATTGTCATTGCAAAAACAGCGTGGTACAATAATCAGAAATTTATAAAAGCATGGATTTATAATAAAAGATGGAAGATAATAAAAGACGTATATCCAAATCTAATCCTTAATAAATATGATTACACAAAAAAAACAAAAAAATTTAGAGATATCATCCATAAAGAAATTGGTTTTTTGAACCACCCAAACATGGAAGTAATGTCGGTTGATAAATTTTTTTTACATAAAAAATTTCCTCACTATTCTCCTAAAACTTTGTTGGCTCATAATAGAAAGCAGCTTATAGAATCTATAAAAAAAATCAAAACAAAGAAATATGTCATAAAACCAAGGTATGGATGGGCAGGAATAGGCATCAAATTTTTTGATAAAGACAATATACCAAAAAAAGTTAAGAAAGACACAATTGTACAAGAATTTGTTGATGCTTCAGATGGTATAAAATCTATGAATATCAAAGGAAACCATGATTTTAGAGTTCTTGTTATAAACGGGAAAATAAAAGAAACATATGTGCGTCAACCAAAAAAAGATTCTTTATTATCAAATGTAGCTCAAGGGGGAAAATTAATAAGAAAAAAAGTTGAAGATATCCCAGGGGATGTTGTTAAGATTGTAAAAGAAGTTGATAACGAATTCAAAGAGTACAAAAGCAGACTTTATACAATAGACTTCATGTTTAGAAAAGGAAAACCTTTACTAATAGAAATGAACTCTTCACCTTCATTATACCTTTCTACCAAAAAGTTTTATAAAGATATGATATCTGCTATGCAAAGAGGACTAAGATGAAAACAGTTGGTTTTTTAGTAGAGACAAAATTTTATGAAAAAAGCAGAAAAGATATCTTGAATAAATTTATTGAACAATTATATGGTTTTATAACATTTTCTAAACTAAATCCAAAAAAGGATTTTAAAATAGTTATTGGATGTGTAGAAGATTATAAAGACAAGTGTTTTACTTTTTGTTATAGTTATGAAAATAGAAAACTCATAAAAATATATAATCAAAAATTAGATTTTGTCTTTGATCGTTCTTTATTAAATAAAGATACACTAAAAATTAAAGAGAGAATTCAAAATGAATTACCTATGCTAAATAATCTCTTTTTGAGTAAACTCTGTTGGGATAAGTATGCTACATATAAAAAATTTAGGAAGCTTATGCCAAAGACATATCTTGTAAATAATAAAGACGAAGCGATGAAGGTTATTGATAATATCAAGTCAGATAAAATTGTTATAAAACCAAGAGATGGTCTAGCAGGAAAAGGTGTAATTGTTATTAATAAAAAGAATCTTTTAAAAAATATCAATATTCATGGAGATACGTTAGTGCAAGAATTTGTCGATTCATCAAATGGAATAAAAGAACTAGGAATAAAAGGAGTACATGATTTGAGAATTGTAACATTATCAGCAAAAATAGACCATGCTTATGTTAGAAAGCCAAAAAAAGGTCTAGTATCAAATATTGCAAGGGGGGGTAGTGTAACACATGTTAATCTATCTAGAATACCATCAACTGCACTCAGTATAATTAAGAAAGTTGATAAGGAAATGAGTAAGTTTGGTCCTCGATTTTATACTGTAGATATGGCGTTTAATAATCGCAACAAACCAATATTAATTGAATTAGAGTCAATACCTGTTCTTCGTTCAGCTTATAAGAACCTAAAAGTAAAGTCAATACAAAAAAGATTTATAAGTAATATAATTGATAATATAGCTAAACTAAAATGAATATAGGTTTTTTAATAATTCCTAGTAAAGACTTTTCTAGTAAAAAACCTTTTAAAAATGAAAGAGAAAATATATTTCTAAAAAAATTTTCTATAGTTGGTAAAAAAAATGGTTTTAATGTTATATCTTGTTGTTACAAAGATTATTGCAATAAGAAAATAAAAAGAGCTTGGATTTTTGATAAGAATTGGAAGAAAGCATATAACAAAAAAATTGATTTGATTTATTTATATTTTAGATTTAATACCAAAGGAAACAAGAATAAAAAACAGATGAAAAAATTAAAATTAATAAACAATCCTTACTTAGATGAGATTGGGTGGGATAAATATTTAACATATAAAATTTTTATGAAATATATGCCTGATAGTTTTTTAGTTAATAATAAACAAGAGCTTGAAAAAGCTGTGGAAAAAATAAAAACAGAAAAAGTTGTACTTAAACCAAGGCACGGTTCAAGAGGGTGGCACATAAAAGTTATTGATAAAAAAGATTTACCAGATAAAATAGAAAAAAATACCTTGGCCATGGAATTTATAGATACATCAAAAGGTATAAAATCTTTAGGTATTAAAAAAAGACACGATTTTAGAGTTTTAATTGTAGATGGCAAAATAGACCATTGTTATGTTAGGATTCCAAAAAAAGGTTCTTTTTTAGCAAATTGCGCAAAAGGAGCTTCAAAAATATTTATCGCCAATGATAAAATCCCTAAAGAAGTTGTTAAGATTGTTAAAAAAGTTGATGATAGGTTTAAAAAATATAAACCAAGGGTTTACACTATAGATTTTTTATTTGATAAAGGAAAAAAACCCTATCTTATTGAGTTTAATTCTCAACCAGGTGCTTTTTATTATGATAATCATGAAGAGATAAGGGCAAGATATTTTGAGAATATATTTAAGGCGATAAAAGATTATTTAAAGAATAAATAATTTATAATTATTTATTTAACTACCTTTCCCAAAGAATCAATTGCAACTTCTATCTGCTTATTATCAGGTTCTTTTGTTGTTATCTTCTGTATCCATAATCCTGGCTTGATAAGCCATTTAATAATTATATTGTTTTTGAACCTGGAGCTTAGTTTCAGCAGTTCATAGCTTATCCCCACTATAACAGGAAGTAAAACCATTCTTAATCCAAGCTTATAGTGCCACCTATCGCTTGTTATCAGGGAAAAAACAAGTATAGATATTATTAATAGAACCATAATAAAGCTTGTTCCGCATCTCTCATGCAGTGTTGTAAATTTTTTAACATTCTCAAGTGTTAATTTTTTTCCTGCCTCAAAGCAGTTAACTGTTTTATGCTCTGCGCCATGATACTGGAAAACCCTTTTTACATCCTTGATTAAGGATATTAAAAAAATATATAATAAAAATATAATAACTCTTATTAGTCCGTCTATCAGATTAAAGATAATGCCTTTTGAATCTGATACAAGTTTTGTAAGGTAGAAAGGAACAACTATAAAAAACAATATTGCAAAAACAACAGCAAAGAGCATTGTAAAAAATATCTCCTTTTTAGTTATCTTTTCATCTTTTCCTGCCTGTTGCTCAGCAGACCATATTAATGCATTAAAACCAATAGAAAGCATCTCAAACAAATTAAAAATCCCCCTTATGAAAAATAATTTAAGAAGCCTGTTTTTCTTTTTTATACTTATTTTTTTTGAGATAATTCTGCTGTTTTTTCTTACAGAAACATTTACCTTATCACCATATTTCATCATCACCCCTTCTATTACTGCCTGTCCACCTGCCTCTTTCATTATCTAAATCCCCACATCCTTATTTCTCTTATAATCCTCTTTATTTTTGGTTCATATTTTCTGTAGAAATAGAAAAGAACTCCTGCAATTATCAAAATAAATAAAAAGACAACCCATTTTTTACTCTTTGGTTCTTCTTCAAAGTTTTTACATTCTAATTCATCTAAATCCCAATAATCAAATCCCTTATTCTCGCAACATTCATCCCTGTAATCAGGGCTGACTGTTCCGCAACTTCCGCCAATTAATGGCTCTTTTTCTTTGTCATCTTTTGTAATATTTAATTCTGTTTCGTTTTTTTCCTCGTCTTCTTTTATTATTTTAATTGCATCTGTCCATGTTCTTGCCAGCGCACCATCCAACATAGATTTCAGGTAAAAATCAATGATACAGGTTCCTTCCATCTTTTCAAATGTTTTTATTGGTGTTATATCAACTGTTAATCTTTTTCCATCTCTAAGCTTTATAGGCTGCATGAAATATTTTACATCATATTCTTCACACTTCAATTCAGCAGAAAGTATTGCCTGCATTGTTATATTTGGCAAAATTGCAACACTAGCAGATATGTCATCTCCAGGATTATATATTTTATCAACCCCTTTTACAGTCATGACTATATTTGGTTTTGATGCACTTACAACTATTATACTTGACAAAAGCAGTATTGTTATTATTAAAAGCTTAAGTTTCATTTATAGATTTATACTTACAATATTGGCATTTAATAAACTTTTGTTTTTAATATGCATTTAGTTAATTATGTATCTCTATTTTATTTTGCTATGGGAAGAACACACAGTTGAGAAGCACTAGTGGAGGCAAAAAAGTGTTTGGAAGCTAAACACCGCCAACCCTGCTTATATACATTTCCATCATTATAAAGAAAACATAGATAATAATCATTGCAACACCTTCTTTCCAGTAGAGCTTATTGCCGGATTCTATAAAGGTTGTAAATAAAAATGCTGTGATTATCATAAATCCCATGCTTGTGAAAAATAACAACAGGTCTGCTGTTATTGGGTATATCATAGAAGTAACTCCCAATACCAGCGTTGAATTGATTACAACACTTCCAATAATATTACCAATAGCAATATCAGGGTGTTTTTTAAGAACAGATTGAAAACCAATTGTAAGTTCTGGTAAAGATGTTCCCAGAGCAAGTATAAACAATCCAATAAAGATTGGAGGCAATAATAAATCCATTGATAACATTGTTGCATATTTTACTGTGAAAGATGCGCTGAAATACAATAAAATAACAGCTATAATGAATATGAAAACATTAAAAACAATTTCAGCTCTTCCAATATGATCCTCAAATTTTGCACTATAGGCTTTTCTCTGCTTAATAAGCCATACAGAGTAAAGAACAAAGATTGCTACTAGGATTATTCCATCAATCCTTGAAAGGCATTTTCCTATCCACATTAATACTAAAGGCACTGTTGCAATAAAAAACATATATAAGCTGTCTTTTTTCAGTGTCTTTGTTCTTATTTTAATTCCTTTTACAAGCAGGATAGGGATGCCTATGATTATTGTCAGATTGGCTATATTACTTCCAATAACATTACCCAGGCTTAGAGCAGGATTTTTTGCAATTGCAGATGTTATTCCAATAAACAACTCAGGCAGAGAAGTTGCAAATCCAATTATCAGGAAGCTTAGTATAAACTCACTCATCTTTAAAAAAGCTGCAATCTTTGAAAAAGACCTTACAAGAAAAGAGCCGCTTATTATTAAAACAACGCAGGATAGTACAAATAGTAAGATGTTTATTGCTAATGCCATATATCTCTTTAATATATAAATTCCTTTTATATAAAAGGTTTACTGAAAAAAGCATTATGATATCCTGAAAACCAGCCACTAAAGCTTATAGGGCAAACTTCTCAGAAATTTAGTGTATGGCTGACAAAAACTTCCCTGGATTTCCGATACATTTTTAAACCCTTTAGAATTTCTCTGTATTACAAAATGGGGAAAAAAAGCAAAGGATTAGGGGCTGCAAGCAAGCTCAAGAAAAGAAGGAAAAAAAGCAGATGGATGAGTGAAAAATACACTACCAAAAAGCTAAACCTAAAGATCAAATCAGATCCATTAGCTGGTGCTTCACAGGCTAAAGGCATTGTTCTTGAGAAAATTCAGATAGAGGCTAAACAGCCTAATTCTGCTATGAGAAAATGTATTAGGGTGCAGCTTGTCAAGAATGGAAAGCAGATAACTGCTTTTTGCACTGGAGATGGAGCTACAAAGCTTATTAATGAGCACGATGAGGTTGTTGTAGAGTGCATTGGCGGCGCAAAAGGAAAATCAAAAGGAGACCTTTCCGGAATAAGATGGCATGTTATCAAAGTTAATGATCAAAGCTTAGATGCATTAAGGAAGAAAAAGATAGAAAGGGCTAGAAAATAAGATGGCTGAAATAAAAGCATTTAACAGATGGAGCACAGAAAGCATTAAGGTAGAGGATCCTGGATTAAGGGATTATATAACCATTGAGCCAAAGATAGTTCCAAGAACAGGTGCAAGATATGCCGGCAATAGATTCCATAAATCAAAGGTGTTTATCATTGAGAGGTTGATGAACAAGATTATGGTACCAGGCCATAAGGCTAAGAAGCACTTTAAAACATCTTACAAAATAACAGGTAAATCCCAAAAAGCATATACTATTGTTGAAAAAACATTAAGATTAATTGAAGCAAGAACAAAAGAGAATCCAGTAAAAGTTTTTGTTAAGGCTTTGGAAAACGCTGCTCAGAGAGAGGAAGTTATAACAATTGAGTATGGCGGAGCCAGATATCCAAAAACAGTTGAATGTTCACCTCAAAGAAGGATTGATCTGACTTTAAGGTATATGACACAAGGCGCATATCATAAATCATTTAATGCTAAAAAAGCGATTGAAGAGTGCTTGGCAGAAGAGATAATTAATGCCTTTAACTGCAATCAGGCATCAAGTGCAATAGCAAAGAAACTGGAAATGGAAAGACAGGCTGATTCTAGTAGATAATTTTATATTAATCTCATACCCTATAAATCCCTATGACCCATATATTTTCTCGTTGGCTGACTTTGAGTGAGTATTTTCCCCTTTGTTCTTTTTTTAGTTTTTTAATTTCATCTTCTGCCTGCTGTATCATAATCTCTTTTGCATTCTTTGTCCCGGCTTTGTATTCTTGAACAGGACTTAAAGAAACATTACTTGCAATATTAGTCTCTGAAATATAGTTTTCTATTCTTTTTGTTTCATCCATTATTGCCTTAAACATACCCTCCACAGCCTTGCCTTCCAAACCAATTTTTCTTCCGCATTCTTTTAACTCTTTTATTTTTTTAGCCTCAGTTTCCGGGACATAAATAGGTAAACCAAGTGGATCTTTACATTTTACGATATCAACACCTAATCCACATCTGTTTATAATATTATATATCAAAGGCTTATCAACTTTCATAAGATATTCCCATTGCTTTTTATCATTCCCTTCCTTGCAAATATGAGATATTATAGGCAGGTATTTTATTTTTATATAGTGCAATAAAGCACTATCCTGCCAAAGCTCCTTATTATTTTCAGGTTTATAGAACCCTTTATTAAGCAGATAGCCAGACCTTTCTTTAGCTAACTTAAGAATCTTAAGATCAAATTCACTTATTTTCTTCCTGATTTGTTTTAGGTCTTCCATCTTAACAATGCTCTATCACAGAACTCTTTTTTTTGTATTAACCAAGAATAAAAAGCAGTATAAAAAACTTACTAAAAAGTCCCTTTTCCTACAATAATCCGAAATCTTTTTAAAACAAATAATCTTCTTTATGATAATGAAAACTCTGTTCATAGAATCAAGATACAAGGGAAAAGTAAAGATTGATAAAAAGGATATAGCTAAATTGCCTTCTAAAATTGGATTGATAACAACTGTGCAGTTTGTGGATGATATTGAAGATATTAAAGGGCAGTTAAAGAAAAAAAAGGTTTTTGTTAGTAAAGGAAAACAAAAATACAAAGCCCAGATTCTTGGATGTGATACAACGGCAGCTGAAAAAATAAAAGACAAGGTTGATGCTTTTCTTTATATTGGAACCGGCAAATTTCATCCAATTGCATTGGGATCATTAGATAAAAATATTTTTATTTTAAATCCATTCACAGGAAAAATAAGCAGACTGGATAAAAAAGAAGTTGAAGCTTATCAAAAAAGAAAAAAGGCAGCATTAATGAAATTTTATCATGCAAATAATGTTGGTGTTTTGATTTCAACAAAACCAGGGCAAAAGTTTGGACATTTAGACAGGGTAATTAAAGACCACAAAGATAAGAGATTCTATAAATTTATTTTTGACACTTTGGATACCAAGGAATTAGATAATTTTCCTTTTATTGAAGTCTGGGTTAATACTGCCTGCCCCAGAATTGATGAAGATATAAAAATAATAAATATAGGGGAAATAAGATGATAATAACAATCTCAGGAAAGCCGGGTTCTGGCAAGTCATCAGTTGCTAAACTCATCGCCAAAAAACTTGACTGCAGGCACTATTCAATGGGAGATCTCCAGAAAGAGATTGCTGAAAAAAGAAAAATATCCTTATTGGAATTAGGTAAACTGGAAGAAAAAGACCCTTCAACTGATAGAGAAATTGACCAAAGACAAATAAAGTTGGGAAAAGAAGAAGATAACTTTATTATTGATTCAAGGCTTGGCTTTCACTTCATACCTAACTCAATAAAAATCTTTCTGACAGCAGATTTAAAAACAAGAGCAAACAGGATATTCAAAGATAAAATAAGAAAAGAGCATAACCCAACAATAAAAAAGACAATACAAAACATGAAAACAAGAGAACAGTCAGAGGCAAAGAGATTTAAAAAATATTATAATCTCAACCCAAACGACAAAAAACATTATGATTTGGTTATAGACTCGAGCAAACCAACAATAGAAGAAGTTACAGAGAAAATTATATGTCATATAAAACAAAAAGCTTTAAATATAAAGAGATAATCCCTTTCTTATATTTCTCCTCACTTTTTAAAGAGGTAGAGATAAATTCAAGATGGATAAAATAAAAAAACAGGATTTTGTGGAAATAACATATACAGGAAGGTTAAAAGAAGAGAACCTCGTATTTGATACAACAGATGAAAAAACAGCTAAAGATAATAATATCTATGACA
>JAGLZG010000137.1 GCA_023131705.1 Nanobdellota archaeon | reverse complement strand
AATAGCTTAATCTCTTTCTCAATTGCTAATCTCTTCAAATCTATGATTAAGCTTCTCAGATTTTCGTTTGTTGGCCCTGTTCTTTTCATTTTAATATCTTTAATATTAATGTATTTTCTCTTTTCTTGATGTGGAGGACGAGATTCGAACTCGCGTATCCACTTAGGAACTAACCCCTCAAGCTAGCGCATTTGACCACTCTGCCACCTCCGCGAACGGAGTGAGTGTGAGGTACCAGTAATCTTTGATTACTCAGTACCTCCACAAAAAGAGTCTAATCTTTTTTGAGGAGATTCTCAAACTCTTCCAAATCCTGTTTAAACATATCCATTGATGTAACAGCCATCTCTTTGCAGCTTAGCTGTCCCCATGATTCTATATAAAAAATAAAACTTGTATTATCATGCTCTACCTTGACTATATCATCACAAAGACCATCACAAGCATCAACTAAATTTGGTGTATTGATTAAATTTCTGTCAATTTGGCCTTTTTTATCAAAAATTTGAGGAGGATATGAATTTTTAAACTCTTCAAATTTTGAGCTTTTATTATTCACTATTATATTTGGTTTATAATTATAAAAAACAAAGCCTGGTGAAAACTTAACATGATCGCAGCCCTGACCAAGAACAGCTGTTGCTGACAGCTCTATTTCCTGGTTTTTCAGTAATTTTGCAACAGGCATATTAGGATAAACAGGCTTTACTTTCGGGTCTTTGCTTTTTATTGATGATGCATAAGCATATCCTGGTTTATCAGCCTTAAGTGTAAGCTTTAAAGTGCATCTGTTGCACCCTTTTCCTTTGCACTTGCACTTTGATATCATATTATAGCTCTTTAAATCTGCGGTTAGAGGGATTAAACCTAATCTATGCGCTAAAATTTCATCATACAAGATACATGTATTTTCTTTAAACTCAACATCCTCTATTGCCATTGTCGGAACCTTCTCAATCATATACCTTCTAAGAAGATTAGCAAATACAGTAGTGCTTCCTTTTAAGGTAAAAGAAAGTTTTCTGTTTTCCTTATCATTTTCTAATAGTCTTATTTCCATTTAGACCCTCCTTCCCCTTTTGCCTCCTTTTTTTCTGCAACCACCATGAGGTATAGGGGTAACATCCTCTATTATGCCTATTCTTAAACCCATTCTTGATAAAGCCCTTATTGCTGCCTGTGCGCCAGGTCCTGGGTTATTAGGCCCATTATGACCACCAGGAGCCCTTATCCTGACATGTATTCCGTTTATTCCCTTATCCATTGCAATCTCAGCTACCTTTTTTGCAGCCATCATTGCAGCTGTTGGGGAGCTTTCCATTCTATCTGCTTTAACAACCTGCCCCCCGCTTGACATTGCTATTGTTTCTGTTCCGGTTATATCTGTTATATGTATGATTGTGTTATTATAACTAGAATATATGTTCGCAATTCCCCACCTCATTTCATATCTTGCCATTTTTTATTTTGTTTTTTCTTTTTCAGCTTTTTTCTTCTTTTCTTGTTTGGGCTTTTTTTCTTTCTTAGGTTCTTCTTCTTTTTTCACTTTTTCCTTTTTCTCTTCTTTTGTTTCCTTTATAATTTTCTTTTTCTTTGCTTCAACAACTTCTTCAATAATCCTCTCAGGATGATCACTGCTAAAAAAAGGGCTTCCTGTGCTGAATCCTATTTTTCCTTCTTCTCCAACTCTAACAAGATAAGAAGGTGATGTTATCTTTTTTCCATCTATGCATATATGGTCATGAACAATAAACTGCCTTGCCTGGCGCATGCTCTTTGCCAGGCCTTTCCTATGAATAATTGTCTGAAGTCTCCTTTCCATAACATCTTTAATTCCTAAATTAAGAATATCATCAAAACCTGAAGTTTCTTTTAATAATCCTAAAGAGTTTAACCTTTTCATTAATTGTATTTTTTCTTTTTCAGCTTGTTCTGTTCTTAATGAAACTAATTTTTTGCTCTGGTTTGCAAATCTCCTCAATACAGATATCATTTTCCATATCTCTTCCTTGCTTTTTGTGCCATATTCTTTGCTAAGTTCTATTTCTTCATCTATTCTTGTCTTCTGCCATGGATGGCTTGGCCCTTTGTACTTTTTCCTTATTTTCCTTATGTCGCCCATTTTCTTTCGTTTATTTTCTTTAATTGTTAATAAAGTATAGAACTTTATTAACTAGAGAATTAATTTTTGCGTAAGCAAAAATTTTCTCGTTGGTTGTGTGCCCTCCATTTATTTTGTCGGGGCGGGACAATCATGTTGTATATCTATAGTGGGGAGGCTCAAAGAGTTTAGCGTCAGCTAAACTTTCCCAGCTTTAGCTCCTGCTTTTCTCTTAACTCCTAAAGAAACCTTCCCTTTGTTTCTTCTGAAATTATTCTTTGTTTTCTGGCCTCTCACAGGTAAGCCCCTCATATGCCTTAATCCCTTGTAGCATCTTATTTTCTTCATCATCTTAATATCATTATCTTTTGTCAAATCAAGATCAGCTGTAACTAAATGCTTGTTTTCTCCTGTTTCAGGATCCTTTTTTCTGTTAAGCATCCATGCAGGAATATTGAATTTTAATGGGTCTTTTAAAACAGAGTCTACCTTTTTGACTATATCACTGCTAAGATAACCTGTTTTTTTATTAGTGTCTAAACCTATACTGTTGCATATGGCATTGGCAAACTGAAAACCAACACCTTTTATCTTTCTTAGAGCATTAGCTATATTCTTATTTCCTTCTAAATCTGTATTTCCAATTCTTACAAAATGCCTAAAATTATCCTTTTTTTCTTCCATTTTAATATATTATTATAGCCAAGAAATCACACATAAACCC
>JAGLZG010000136.1 GCA_023131705.1 Nanobdellota archaeon | reverse complement strand
TCATGATTATCTATGCAATCTCCTGTTTGTGTTCCTTCAGGCCGGGAATCACAGCTTCCGTCAGGATTTCCGTTATGACAATATTGGCAAACATTAGCGCAATTATGCTGTTGATCATCTGCATAAGCATCACATGAGGCATTGCCGCTACAATAACCAGTAAAACAGTTTTCTGCTGTGCACTCATCATACGGGTCTGTGCCAACAGGAATATTTGTACAACTTCCTAAACTGCCTTCTAAATCACATACCTGACACAAGCTATCACAGGCACTATCACAGCAATAACCATCAGTGCAAAAACCTGAGGCGCATACACTATTATTTGAACAGGATATTCCATTTATTCTTCCATCATCATTCCATTCACCATCTGTACATGTATATTGATGGTCATTATATGTTGTAACAGCCCTATCAGGCTGACAAATATTATCAGCATCAACACAGTCTGTTTCACTATCACAGCATGCTGCTCCGCTTAATGTTGCTGTTCCATCTATATAATATTCACCAGCATCATCGCCGCAGCAATTTGTTAAAGAAAAACCGCCATCAGCATTTGCATCGCCAAGACCAACACCCCACTCATAACCACAATAAGTTTCACAAACAGATGCCTCTAAATCACAATCTGCCCAATTATTATTATTCTCACAATAACTATCTGTTTTTCCATCTCCATCATAGTCTATCACACTATCTTTAGGAAAGCATGTTGTATCCCAAACACAACTATCCACACTGTTGCAACATGCATCATTATCTTCATTTGTTTGAATTGGGGAGTCAACAATTGGATCAGAAGACCCATAATCTTTCTGCCATTTATAATACTCATCAGTATTATCACCACAACAATTAGGTGAAGTTCCAGATTCAAAACCAAATCCCCTAATAGGACCCCAACATATTCCATTATTACAGGCACTATTTCCAACATAGCATTCGCAATCATTTTGATCTGTATCCCAGTTTACATTATCAACATTTTTAGGTCCAGCAGTTGTTGTGCCCTTTATTGGATTATAAGATTGAGCATAACAGTAAATATCTCCCTCTTCCTCACATTTATTTGTAATACTGCAGGATGCTGAATCGCCACCTACCTGGCCAGAATCACAAGCAGTGCCACCAGAACCTGCATTATATAGACAATAAACTCTTGTCCAATCTGCAGGTGCTTTTACAAGAGGGACAATTAATAATAAGGTAAAAATAGAAATAATAGATAAGATAATCTTTCTTGATTCCTGGATTTTTTTATTGTTATTATTCATTTCTTCTTTTTACCAGATGATATTTTTTCCTCTAGTGCTTCATGAATATATTCAATTAAAGTTTTATTCTGTAAAAGGGCGTTTAGTTTAGCTTTTTTATGTAATTCATCATTTATTTCAATGTTAATTCGTGTCATTTACACATTACAAGCAATTTTACTATTTAAATGATTAGTTAAGTAAGTCAAGTGATTTAACTAAGTTAAGTAACATAAGTTACTTTAGGATATATAAAACTTTTGGTTTATCGCAAATTGAATGAAAATTTCCATTAGTTATAGGGGTATTTAATCTGTAAGATTGGAAATTTAACCAAATGAGATATTTTTAGTTAAATTTACGACAAAAATAGAAAAATTCAAATAAACAGGCTTTTTTAGGATAATTATATGTTATATTACTTTTTGCCGGCAATAATATTATTGGGAATAATAACTAGTTATGGGGATATAAAATATGGCAAAATAAGGAATAAATGGGTTGTTTTTGCGCTTATTTATGCCATAGTAGCATATACAACTCTGATAACATACTATTATTTTAGAGGGGGGCTAAATAGCCATTACTTGATTGAGCTGGTAACAAATATCTGTTTTGCTGTAACAGTAGGGTTTGGTATGTGGTATTTTTGTTTATGGACAGCAGGAGATGGAAAATTATTTATTGCATACTCTGCTTTGATTCCCCTATCTATGTATAAATATGGCTATCAGGAATGGATTCCTTCTATAACTTTGTTAATAAATATTTTTATCTTAGGTTTGATTTTTATATTAGGGTTGATTATTTACAAATCAAGATTAAAAGAATTCAAAAAAATATCTTTATCCTTTGTAAGGAATTTCTTTGATCCAAAACGACTATTAAATTCTATTATTTACCTTTTTGCTATTTTTTGGATTGTAGGAATATTGCTTTCCTTTATTGGCATGAATCAAAATTATATCTTAAAGATGTTTTTAACAATCTTAGTTTTTTATGGTATTAAAAAAAAGCTGGGAGAAAAATCGTTTTATTTGATGTTGATAATAGTTTGTTTAAGGTTAGCTATAGACAAATCAGTGTATTCTCTTATATTTCTAAAAAACTTTTTGATACTGATATTTGTATGGAGATTAATAAAAAGTTTTATTAGAAAAAGTGCATCTGGGTTAGGGAGGGAACTATTTTCAAAAGAGATAAGCATAAAAGATTTAAAACCCGGTATGCCTCTCAGTGAATCAATAGAGAAAAAAGAAAAAATGAATGAAAAAGAATTGAATGCACTAAAAAAACAAGAAGATATAAAAATAATAAAAACAAATGGAATTTACTATATTAAAAAGCCAAAATCTGGTTTTGAGTTTAACAGTTTTATTGATGAAGAATCAGAGGGGATAACAAAAGAGCAGATAAATATACTTAAAAAAATAGGCATTAAAAATATAAGGGTTGCTCAAACAATTCCTTTTGCTCCTTTTATGTTTTTAGGTGTTATATTAACATTAATAACAAAAGGAAACATTTTAATACTAATAAAAAATTTATTTTAGTTTATGGGGTTAAATTGAAGAAAAGTAATCTGGAAATAAAAGATGGGTGTGTGGTCTTATCTATAAATCCAAAAGTTTATCCTTTAGAGGTTATTTATTCTGCTGCTTATGTATTCCTTGACAGAGCCTATATCCTTCTTGATGGAGACCCAAAAAAAGAGATTTTTATAGAATTAAAGCCTAAAAATAAAGAAAATTTAGAAAAATTGGGAAGAGAATTTAATAATGAATTGATTAACTACGCTGATTACAGGGAAAGAGCCAAACAAACTAAAAAAATAAGAGAAATATTGTTGCAAAGGGCTTTGATTACAAATGATCCTTGTATTTTAAAAAATGATGAGAGACTTGATGATACAACTGAAGAATTAGAAGATGGTAAAGATTATTTAGATGATCCAGAAGGCATAGCAATACCTTGGGAAGAGAAGCATGGCAATAATGCTAAGAAAAAGAAATCAAAAAAATGATTATATTATTAAATAAAGAATTTTATAATAAAGAGTCTGTTAAAGAGGCTTTAAATGATTTTAAGGGTATTTGCAGGGGGAAGATATTAAATAATAGCATAGAAATTGAATTAAAACCCAAAGAGGATATTAAACAATTAAAAGAAGAGTTCTGCAATTATGTTTTAGGATTAATGAAAAATAAAACATTGGTTTAAAATGGATTATACTTTTAATAATTATAGAGCTAAGAAATTTGGAGATAAATATTTTGTAACAACCGATCATGGAAGTTATTGTATTCTTTCTAATGGGGAGTTTAAGAAATTAAAGCAAAACAATATTGATGGAAAACTGAAAGATAAATTAGAAGAAAAAGAGATTATTCTTACTGATACAAATATAAATGAAGCAGTAAGATTAACAAGAAATAGAAACAATTTTTTGTTTTCAGGAACTTCTTTGCATATCATTGTTGTCACATTAAGATGCAATATGAATTGTATTTATTGTCATGCCAGCTCTAAACCCCAAAATAAAAAGGAATTTGACATGAACAAAGAAATTGCTAAGAAAACTATTGATTTTATTTTCCAGACACCTAGAAAAAGCATCACTATAGAATTCCAGGGTGGAGAGCCTTTGCTAAACTGGGATGTTGTTAAATATATCATAGAATATGCCTGGAAAAAGAATAAGCAGGCAAAGAAAAATATGTTTATAACAATTGTGACTAATTTAACAGAGATGGATAAAGAAAAAATGGATTATTTAATTGGGCATAAGATTGCTATATGCACATCTTTGGATGGTCCAAAAGAGTTGCATGATTACAATAGGAAATTTATTGGAGGGAGTAATTATGAGCAGGTTGTTAAATGGATTGAAAGATTTAAAGATGAATATAAAAAAAGAAATATAAAAAACAGAAGAATCAATGCTTTGGTCACACTAACAAGAAAGAGCTTATCATATCCAAAAGAGATTATTGATGAATATATCAAACTAGGGTTAAAAGATATTCATTTAAGGTTTTTAAATAATCTGGGTGTCGCTAAGCAAGCATGGCCAAAAATAAATTATTCTGTAGGAGAATATCTTGATTTTTGGAGAAATGCAGTCAGGTATACAGAGAAATTTAAAAAAAGGGGAGAGAGGATAAGTGAAAGGATGGTTGCTATAATGGTTAATAAAATACAAAATGAATTTGATCCTAATTACATGGATTTAAGAAGCCCCTGCGGCGCCGCTATTGGACAGTTAGCTTATAATTATAATGGTAATATTTATACTTGTGATGAGGCTAGAATGATTGGAGAAGACTTATTCTTGTTAGGTAATGTTAAGAAAGATTTGTATAAAGATGTTGTTACGTGTAATAAAACATGTGCAACTATTGCTGCTTCTATAAATGACCAATATATATGCAATAATTGTGTTTATAAGCCTTATTGTGGAGTATGTCCTGTTTGTAATTATGCTGAACAGAGAAGTGTTATTGGAAAAATAAGTCAGACAGATAGGTGTAAGATATTCAAAAAGCAGTTTGATTGGGTTGTTAGAGAAAAATTTATAAATAAAGATAACAATAATTGATTAAAAGAGGTTAAAATGTCTAGAATTCCGAAGTTGAAGAAGAAGATAAGTTCATTCTTAACAAAAGAAGATGGAAAAATTAGTAAAGAAAGCCTTGTTAAGACGGGTATTTTATTAAGTGCGGCTGCATTAGCTTCTTTGGAAAGTGTAAATGCTGGTTGCCCTCCTTCTGCATCTGTAAACCATAATGATCATTGTAATGAGTTGTCTGTCGGGTATACACAACCTACTGCAACAGGCACACATAGTCATAGCCATGCTAGTCATAGCTCTCATAGCAGCCACAGCTCACATAGTAGTCATAGCAGCCACAGCTCCCATGGTAGCCATTCATCTGGTGGATGGTGCTGAGTAAAAGGTTTTATTTAATAATTAATCAAAAAGGGGTTTTATATGACAACTAAAAAGAAAATATGGTTCATTTTTGGTTTGATTGTATTTTTAACAATTGGATTATTCTTGCTTCTTTATACAAAACATCCTAAAATTGAAGAGACTGCAGATATATATAAAGAGGTAGTAATTTTAGACCAAATTGAAAATCTAAGGCTGTATAATCCTAAAACAAATGGCATTTCTTATCTTGAATGTTCAGCAAATAAGAGCAGAATTATTGAGAAATGGAACTCAGATATATTAACTGTCTATTTTATGTATTTAGGCAAAACAATGCAAGGGAAAGATAATGAAGTTATTAGAGAAATAATTTATGGACTTAAAGATACTAGCAAATATAGTAAAGAAAGGGTTGTTAAAGATGCTCTCAATTTTCTAAATCAAGAAAATTTGGAAGAGTTGGATTTCTTTAATGGAATAAATATAAATGAAACCCTTGAAAAAATTAAGAATAGTAAAAAAGAGAATTATTATAAAAATATCCTCAAATTCAGCAATGCAAAAAATATTGAGGGCTGTCAGGAGATAATTATAGATGAATCTGATCCAGAAGATAAAAGCATATTGCTAAAAAATGCCTGTATACTGGCTTTTACCCATGATTTTGGGCCATATTGTAAAAAACTTGCAATTGATGAAATCAAATCAATTAATGGCTTGGAACAAATTGAAAACCTAAAATTATATGATCTTCCCATAAATGGTTTTTCTTACTTTGAGTGCTCAGAAAATAAGAGCAAAATGATGGATATATGTAAAAAGAATCGTAGTGAAAAAATATGCGCTGGAAGTTTAGCTACAACTTATATAATGTACTTATACAAAACAGGGCAAAAGGATTTTGAGTTCTTGGATAAGGTGGTTTTGGAAGGGGTAGAAAGTAATGATGTTCAGTTTAGTGTGGAAGAAATTGTTGATGATGTTCATAATTTTTTGAATAAAAAGGATGCAAAAAGTAAATATTTGGATGAATTAAATCTCTTAAAAGGTATTGATGTTGATGAAACCCTTAAAAAATCTGAAAATGATAAAAAAAGACAGAATTATTTTGAGAATATCTTGAGGTTTGCCAGTGCAGGGAAAATTGAAGATTGTGATGAAATAATAATAGAGGAGATAGACCCCACTATTCAAAATGGATTATTAAAGGATGCTTGTGAACTGGCTTTTACTCAAAATAGATACAGGTATTGCAGAAAGCTTATAATCCATGAAGTGCTGCATAGAGAATGATAAATGAGCTGATAGTGCAACTGAATTCTAATTGTAATCTGAATTGTTGTTATTGTTACTCAAAAAACAAGTTTATTATTGATAAAAAGAATATAAGAGAAAGTGTAAGAAAAATAATTAAGAACTATAAAACAATAAATACAATCACAATAACAGGGGGGGAACCTTTCTTAGAGTATGATTTTCTTGTTGAAATTTTGGAAATGTTAAAGAGCAAAAAAATAAAAAAGATGATACTGACAAATGGGCTGTTGCTTACTAATTCTATTATAAATAAAATAAAAAGTTTGGATACAGAATTAAGGATAAGTATAGACAGCATAGATAACTTGGTTGTTGGTGAAAAAAAACCAAGTAAGGAACTGGTTAAGATAATAAAAAAGAATAAGAATTATCTAAGATATGCTTCAAAAGTCATAACCAAAAAAAATCTAAAAGACACTTACAGGGATTTTCTTAGATTGGCAGAACTCGGCTTTAAAGATATAGATATTATCCCTCAGATGTATGTCTACTGGAATGATAAAGAAATAGAGTTTATGGTAAGGGAAATAAAAAAAATTTTTAAGTATTCCTTGAAAAATAGGATTACTATTAATTTAATGAAGAACAACAAAAATAGGTATTATAATTGCAACAAAATAAGGGTGCTTCCTGATGGGGATATAAGCTTTTGCAATTCCCTTAATTCATCCAAAAAAGCATATTTTATTAAAAAGACTAAATTAAGTGAATTTGAAAAATTTAAAAACAAGGCGATAAAGGCCGCATTGGAAGAGTTACATAAAAAAAAATGGTTTAAAAAAGAGCATCTGGATTTATTTTGTATGGTGGATGCTTTTTATTATAGTTTTATTAACAATAAAGATTATAAATGGGCAGTTTCTTCTATTAATTTATTTTCAAAATTAAATAAAACCATAAAAAAAGGTAATTAAAAATGAATTCCCTAAACAGAAAAGAAATGTTTAAAGAATATCCTTGTCAGATGGATATCTGTTTCTCTGAAAGATGTGTTATGAATTGCGATTATTGTTTCGTTGACAAAAGCAACTTTGCCCTGCTTGATTTGCCCACTATTAAAAAAGCAGTTGATTTGTTTTTTAGTTTCCCTATAGATTTTCATACAATAACCCTTACAACAACAGAATCTCTTACTTATCCTGAACTTACAAAAGGGACTTTAAGATATATTTTTGATGAGGCAGATTCCAAAAATGTAAAAGTAAAAGTAATTCTTACTACAAATGGTATATTTCTTAACAAATCTATGAGAGATTTTTTAGAATCTCTTGATAATAGATTCCAATTAAATATAAGTTGGGATGGTAGGCCATCTAGTCATGATGCACACAGAAAAATGAGGGGAGATTATAATGACAAGACTATTAAATCCTCTAATATTGCTTTTAAAAAATTTTTTTCTCTTGAAGATAAAAACAGACCAAGGGTTATATTTACTGTTACCCCTAGTGAAGTAAAAAATTTAGTTGAAAACATTGATTTTATTATTGACCATGGTTTCAAAAAAATTGATATATTCCCTCAAATGTTGCAAATATGGGGGGACAAAGATTTAAGAAAATTAGAAGAAATAATGAAAAAAGTTATCAACAAAATTAATAGTCTTGAAGGATATGATTTAAGACTCTTGAATAGGCTTTGGGGAACATCTCATTATAATAAACTTCTTTTAGGAAGTGATGGTAAATTTTATCTTTTTGAAATGGTCTTGGTTGTGAACCACAAAGAAAGACAACATTATTTGATAGGGGACCCTTATAAAGGAATTGATTTTAAAAAAAGAATAAAGATGTTTGAAGAACTTTTTTCTTTTGCAGAAATTTCCGGAGAAGGTCGTTGTAATAACTGCAGTGCAACTCCTCTCTGTTTTGTACCTCTCCCTTTACTAATATGGTGTAAAACAAAAGAGGAGGATTTCAAAAAATATTTAGACAATTTCTGTAAAATTGCAAGGATATTTGTCAAACTTGCCGAATCAACAAACGACAATATTAAGAATGAGTTAGATAGGAAAAAGTTAAGTAAAAAAAAGCGCATGGATTTTAATATAAAAAATTCAAACAATAAAATCCCTACTCAATCTCAATTTTTTTCAAAATATCTTAATGCTGTTCCTGTCTCTGAAAAATCTCATGAAAATGCAATAGAGTTGCTTAATATTTTAACCCACTTTGACCCATACAACCTAACAAAGTTTGAATTCTCTTTTAAAGTTAAAGATGGTGAAATAAATAAAGATGTAAGATTTTTGAATATAGATGCTGACGCTTACTCTTGCCGCAATAGTAAATTCTTCTTAAAGAGAGTTCAATTATTTGAAAAAATTTTAGAAAGAAAATGTATAAATAAAGATTTCAAAAAGGTTGTGTCTGCTTTAAAAAGGATGTCTAATACCCCCATGGATTTATATTTTGGAGCCGATATACAGGATGAAAGCTATCTCTTCGGTTTTTGGTTGATTTTTGGGGGGGTCAAACCCGGAAAAATTAGTTTTTGGCCTTATAATTTTGACAGGATAATTGATTCTTCTTTAAGGGCTATTGGATTAAAAAAACATAAACTACTAAAAAAAGAAATACTGAATCTTGGTTTTGATATTGGTAAAGATTCTCTGCGATATAAAGTTTATTATTTATGCAGGGAAAAAGTTTTGCAAAACCATACTTTTACAGGATTAATGAAAGAAATAAATGAGAATTTAGATGATTTTAAGTATTTTTATTTTTTTAGTGAAATGTATGATGAAGAAGGAAGACTTGTAAAGGAAAAATTATTTGTTGAGTTTTTGGAGGATGTAAAAAATGATGATGAAAAAGCCATCAAAAAAATTTTGGAAAGACTCCTTAAAATAAAGGGTCTGAATTTTAATTTAAAAGAACTAAACTCTGCTTTATTTAAATGTGGTGGAAGAATTAGTTTAATAAGTTTCGAACAAGATAAAACCCTCACATTTTATATTAGATTAGATTGATATTTTATGATATTGGTTGAGATTAAAAAGTCTTACTGCAAAAATGTTAAAAAAAATAGAGGAGTCTATTAGGTATGTGAACAAACAATCTAGATTCTTAAATGGCAAAAGAAGCAGGTTTAATAAAAAAATTAAACTTTGTTATTCAAAAAACACCAAGATAGCATTATCATGGAGTGGAGGGAAAGATTCTTATTTATTATTGCAAAAAGCAATAGAAAATGGATTCAAAATAAAGTTCCTCTTCAATTTAATTGACAAAGAGAAGAAGATTAGTATTACCCCCCCATATAATAAAGAATTGATGGTGCTACAATCAAAAGCATTAGGTCTTCCATTAAGACAAATTGATCTCTCTGGAAATCCTAGGGGGAAATTCAAAGAGTTTGTGGTGTCTGTTAAGAATCAAGGCATAGATACGCTGGGGATGGGTTATATAGGCTTAAAAGGTCAAAGAGAGTTTGTTCAAGATACTGCAATTGAAGCCAAAATTGATGTATTTGAGCCATTATGTTCAATTGACCAAAAGGAGTTATTAAAAGAAGTCATAAAACACAAAATAAAACCACTTATAATTAGTGTTGATTATAAAAAAATGAGTAAAATGTGGTTAGGTAAGGTAGTGAATAATAATTTTTTAAATTATTTAGACAAAATAAAAAATGTCTCTTATTGTGGAGAACGAGGAGAGTTCCAAACATTGGTTGTTGATGCTCCCTTTTTCAAAAAAAAAATTATAATGGAGAACTATACGCCTGTTAAAGTGGATGATCATTATTATCTTTATGTCAATAAAGCAAAATTGATTGAGAAACCATGTCGTAGGACATATATTCTTCACCTGGATGGGCCATGCAATCAAAGATGTTTGTTTTGTATGAAAAGTGATGATATAGAAAACAAACCAAAAAAATCATATGATTCAGTAATTGAAGAAATCCAAAAAGCCGCAAGTTCTGGATATGCTATAATAGATTTTTATGGCGGAGAGCCAACAACATATCTTTTTCTTAAAGATATTATCTGTTTTGCTAACAAATTGGGACTTGAAGCTACTCTTGCAACAAATGCTATTATGTTTTCATCAAAAGATTATACAAAAGACTTTTTTAATGCGGTTAATCTTATGGGCATAAGGGTTTCTCTTCATAGTTACAATCCTAAAATCCATGACAAGATAACTCAAATTCAGGGAAGTTGGGAAAAAACAATTAAAGGCATAAGAAATATCCTAAAGTTTAACAAAAGATTAAGCGTAAATATAGTGATTACTTCATTGAATTATAATCAACTTCCTGAAATAACTGAGTTTGTTCATTCTTTAGGTGTAAAGGGTATAAAATTTTCAGGACTTTATTCTGTAGGGAGGATCTTGAAAAACAAAGATCTTTGTGTTGATCACTCTTTGTTTATGCCTTATTTGAAAAAGGCATTAAAACTTTCTAAAAAATTAAATTTTTTTCTTATTGAAATAGAAAAAATGCCAAAGGAAATATTAAAAGACAATATTTTTAAAAATGTAAGATATATTGAGGATTTATAAGGTTTGTACAATATTAATAAAGTTAATAAAACAAACTAACTAAAAATGAGAGATTTTTCAAACAAGAGGATAAACAAGATTAAGCTAACCTTAACTACAGAATGCAATCTTTCCTGCCCTTACTGTTTTGTTAATAAAACAAATGAAGATATGAGTTGGGAAGTGGCAAAAAAAGCAATTGGGCTTCTGATTAGAAGTAAGGGAAAAAATAAGCTCCTTTCCCTTTATGGTGGGGAGCCTTTGTTGAGATTTGATTTAATAAAAAGAATATGTCCTTATGCAATAAAACTAGCTGATAACAAAAACAAGAATCTTACAATCTCAATTTGTACTAACCTTACCCTTCTTAAGAAAGAACATCTTGATTTATTCAGGAAGTATAATATGAAGGTAATTGTAAGCCATGCTGGAGAAAAAAAGATACATAACAAGATAAGATTTTTCAGGGGTGGAGGGGGCACTTATGAACAAGTTTCAAAAAAATTATCAATGTTATTTGATAATATTAAACAGGAAAATATTGGTGTTTCTTTTTGTATATTGCCGGAAACTGTATCTATTATGGAAAAAGAGTTTTTGTATCTGATTGGGTTAAGTTTTAGATATTTTAATTTTGAAATTATAAGGGATTATAAGCCATGGAAAAAAGAGAGTATAATGGATTTTCGTTCAGGTTATGGAAAGATAGTTAGTTATATTTTGGAAAATATAGGGAAAAATAATTTTTTGTTTCTAAATCCTGTGAACTGGGAAATTGCCCACCAAAGGGTAAATAATCTTATGAAAGCTTCATGTCCTTTTAATTATCTTTTAGAAGTGTATCCTGATGGGAATATGGCTTTTTCTCCTTTTTTGCTTAATGTGAAAAACAAGGAAAAACATATAATAGGTAATATAAAAGAAAATAAGGTTTTTGCATTTGGCTTGTGCTCATTTTCAGACAGAGAAAATGCGTGCAAGAGCTGTATAATAAGATATTTCAGTTCATATAAGTCTGATAAAGGTGCAGATTCTATCCATAATGTTTGTAATAAATTATCATTAAAGGCTGTGAAAAACATCATGGAGAAATCAAAGAGAGATGATAGATTCAAGGATTATATTATGAAAATAAAAAAAGGATTTTATTTCTAAAGTAAATTAAATTTTGGTGAAGTTATGCACACAAAACTTCTGTGATTGCCTATGTTTGTTGGGTAATAACAAAGTTTATTAGAGAAGTATGAATAAGGGGTTCTTTTCCCATATCCCCCCAAAGCCAAAACATTCTGATTGATTATACAGGTTTTAAAATTTGGCTTGCCTTCCCATGCTGAACAATTATAGATTATGTCTTTGAACCTATCTTTTCTAAGTAAATAATAATTTGTTCGGTAATCTAAATTGGTTGCTTTTCCCATCCAGCCTATAACTTTATACTCTCCTTTGTCAAATTTTTTTATGCATTTTCTTAAAGCTGTTATCTTCTCAAGCGTTGCTTTAGGTGGTTTGGTTGGGTCTTTGGGATCTATTTGGTGGTAGTTAGGAAAAATGGTTATTCTTGTAGGTTTTAAAATTTTTGTTGTGATTTCTAAATCCTTTTTTAGAACTTTGAGGTCTTCTTCAAGATTGCCTTTATAGATAAATGTCATCAAATCCATATTGTATTGATATGTTACCTTTTCAAATAATTTGAAAATCTCTTTAATTTTGTTTAATGGAGGATTTACCCTATAGTTAAAATCCAATATTTTTTTGTTGAATGTTTGTATGCCAATTGTTAAATTAGTAAAATTCCATTTGTTAAGCAATTCAATTTTTTCATTTGTAATATGTAAGGGATTTAATTCAAATGTTTTCTCTTTGATTTTATTTTTAAAGTCAAAATACTTTTGAAGTTCATTGAATATTCTTTTCATCTGTTTGAGGGACATTAAAGAACTGCTTCCCCCGCCAAAATAAACTGTATCTGGGGTCCTGATAGATAATATGTCTTTAAAATCCCTTATATTATCAATCAAAATAGTGTTATAATATTTATCTTTAAGTTTAATGTCTTTTATAATTACAGGATTATAAGCGCAATATCTGCATTTTGGGTAAAAACAAAACGGGCTGTCAATATATAAATTGAATAACTCTTTTTTTTCATTAAAATTATTAGTCAGTTTGTGTCTCCAGAGTTTTTTTATTTTTTCTAAACTTATTCTTTTCCTTTGGGTTTTATAAATTGGCTTGAATTCCTCCACCCCAAATATTTTTTTATAATTTTCCATAAAACCCTCGCATATTCTATTTTTACTGCATTTTGCGCATTGGGGTGCTTTAGTTTTTCCTTTTTTTCTTGTTTCAACAAAATCTTCATCAATATGTTCTGGGGCAGAAACAGTCATCATCTTTTTTCTTAGTTCTTCCACGCACCCCTCATATCCCTGCATAAAACACAAAGGTATCATCTCTGTAGAAACACCTATTCTTAATTTCTCTGCAAGGTCTATAGACTTATGCAAGAATGGTATCGCTTTGCTAAATCTTGGAACAATTTCTTTTCTGTTTTTCCAGGCATTTCCTCGAGGGTTCACAAAAGGGAAGTTAACAGAGTTTATCTTTAATTCATGGCATAAAGTGATAACATCTGGTAATTCTTTATAGTTTATTTTATTGATTGTGCAGTTGATGCCTATATTATCAGTAAATTTTTTTAAATTTTTGATTCCCTGTATAACCTCCCTAAAAGCTTCCTTGCTTGTATCTGTCAGGTAAGCATAGCTCTCCGGATTGCCTGCATGTAAAGAAATAGTGAAATGCGTTGCTCCTGCCTTTATTGTTTTCTCAGTAAAATCCTTATATTTAAACATCCTTCCATTGGATTCTATATGAATTACCTTAAACCCTTGTTTAGAAGCAAATTTCAATAATTTGAAAAAATCTTTTCTTATTGTTATCTCGCCGCCTGTCAGGACTATTTTATCAAAATTTTCTCTTTTTGCTGTCTCTATTTCTCCCATCACCTCCACAGTACTTCTGTCTCGGTATTTTGTTCTTTTATCTGTAAGTATGCAAAACCTGCAGTTGTTATTGCATGAGTAGCCTGTTTTTATATCAATACGTTTCATTTTGGAATTATGATGTGGTGTTTGTATCTTGGTTTAATCTTTAGGCTATTAACAAACTTATTGCCAAAAAATATATCAATTCTATTATCCTTAACTTCTATGCAATTGCCCTTTTTGAAGATATTGAAATAGTTTTTGTTTGAAATAAATCCATCATAGGAAATTTTATTTTTTGAATATTTTCCATTAAATATGATTACAGGGGGGTCTTCTTTAAGTTTTGGTGTATTTGGGTCTGTGAAATAGATTACAGGCAGCTTGCAAAAATATTTTATTTCTTTGATGTCTTTTTGATTTATTGTTTTCCATGACTCAACTAGATTTCTCCCCCCTTTAATCAAGTCTATAAGCTCAATCGAGCAGCCCTGTAAAATATCCGGGATTCCATGGCACTTGTACATAGGGTCAAAATTATTCATCTTATTTTTTTATTGGTTTGAATTCATCTTTCCCAAAAATATGAAGGTAAGTTTTCCAGATTTTTGGGCAGTTTTCTTTTTTAATGCAATCTTTGCATTCTTTGGTAAGAGAAAGCCTCTCTTCTACTGTAGTTGGTCCTGTTATAAAGCCCCAGTATTTTTTGTCAAGTGTACAAAAAGGAAAATGAAACAAGTCAACTTTTTGCTTTTTGCTTAAGATATCCACGCATTTTTGCACATAAGGTTTTATCTCTTTGTATCTGGGGGCTATTTTTTCCTTATTCTTATATGCTTCTCCAACTATATTTATGGGAAAAAGAACTACCTTTGTTAATTTATCAAAATTAGTTGTAATAAATCGTGCTAGGGCAGGCAAATCTTTATAATTTATTTTATTTATGACAATTCTTAGCTCAACAGGAATGTCTAACTTTATAAGATTTTTAATGCCATCAACAGTTTGCAGGAAAGAGCCTTTTACTTGGGTTATTTTGTCATGGATTTCGCTGTTAGGGCCATGTATTTCAGTGACTATTTTGGAAAAATTCGTCTTTTTCAATCTTTTTACAAAAGAAGGATAACTTAACATTCTTCCATTTGTTATTAAGTTTAATCTAACCTTAGGATATTTTTTTTTTATGTATCCTATAATCTCAAAGAAATCCTTTCTTATTGTTGGCTCCCCTCCTGATAAATAAATCTCTTTAGGGTTTCTAAAAATATCAATTTCTTTTTTAAGTTCTCCTATATCTGGATTGTTAATCATCAGCTTAGGACAGTAACAAAAAACACAGTAATTATTGCATCTTTGTGTAATGCTGAATATGATAACCCCTTTCTCTTTTCTGGTGTATTTATATTTAACATGTCTCATTTTTTAAATCTAACAATTATTTAAAGATTTTATTGGATTGATTAAGTGGTAAACGCAATCTTTTCTAAATTCAAAGGATTTGATTAATTTTTTATTCAAGTATAACCTAAAAACACCATTATCAAATATTATTTTATTTGCTTTTTTAATTTCTTTTACTATCCCCTGAATCTTCAAATCCCTTTCTGTAAATTCTTGATCTGCCATATTTGAAGGGGATATATGAATTAAAGAAGAAAATGTAAGAATATTATTGGATAACCTGCCATCAAAAATTATAAAATTGCAATCATGAAGAACCAAAACTGGTTTTAAAAGGGATTTTTTGATGTTTAAATAAAAAATTTTATCATAAAGACTATAAATCATTTGAACTTTCTTAACTAACTTTAAAGATTTTTTACAATTTTCTGAACAAGGATGATGGAAAATAAAGGGGTAAGAAGAAAATCTACTCAATCTATAATCAATGACCATTTTTTCTTTTTTAGGAAAATTTCCTTTGTTTATACAACATTCTGGATATCCTAAAAATTTTCCATATTCCTTAACTAAACTTTTATTATTATAATCACCTAAATTCACTTCATGTATTTGGCTCATTCTTTCTACATCTTTTTTTTTGTTTCCAAGTATAAGCTTTTTGTATCTTGGATAGTCGATGATTTTGTAATAAAGACCTAGTATTTTCAAGAAATTTTGGATATCTTCCTTTTTTTCAGGTAATAAATTGTCAATGGTAGCATTTGGCTTTATTTGAAAATAAACTTGCAGAATTAAAAGAATGTGATGCAATTCTATATTGTATTTTTTTACATGTTCTTTAAATATGGCCATTTTTTTATTGATTTCTAAATTTTTTCCATTTTTCTTAACTGGTTTAAATTCTTTGTTACCTTTCTTCTCAGGATACTCTTTCCAGGGTCCCTCGCAAATTTTATCATATTTGCATTGTTTACATTGTAAAAACTTTGTTTTTCCCTCTTTCATTCTGCTTTTTTTGTAATCTTCTATAGTCATTTTAGGTTCGATTATCTTTGTTTCAGGGATAAAATTTTCAGAAACATATTTTTCGTAACCTTTCATCATGCAATAAGGTATTGCCTCTGCCATTACACTTATGTTAGCGTCAATTCCTATCTGCAATCCTTTTTTTATGTAAGGCACAGCCAAACCCATTCTTGGGATTATCTCATCATAATATTTGTAGGCATTTCCTATGGGGTGAACAAATGCAAATTGGAACTGGTCTACTTTTAATTTTACCAATAATCTTGCTATTTCTGGTAAATTTTTATAATTTTGTTTGACAACAACTGTATTCATGTTTATTGTTTGTCCAAGTTTTTTAAGGTTTTTTATTCCCTTGACTGTTTGTTCAAAGCTTCCTTTGTTTCTTGTTAGAAAATCATGTTGCCTTGAACAATAACCATGAAGAGCAGGCGCAAAATCATTGGCTCCTGCTTTGATAATATCTTTACAGTACTTTAAATAACTGAACATCCTTCCATTTGTTTGTATTTGTATTGTTCTAAACTTAAGTTGTTTAGCATAGCTTATTAATTCTAGTATATCACTTCTTATTGTTGGCTCTCCACCTGTAAAAACAACATCTATGCAGGTTTTTCTTGCTTTTTCAAGGTCTTTTTTTATTTCTTGTGTTGTTCTATTACCTAGATACTTCTTATGTGCCTGAGCACAAAACCTGCAGTTGTTATTGCAAATAAATCCGGTTTTTATATCTACTCTTTTTTCCCCCATAAAAACAAGAATGGTTTGTATTCTTATAAATTTATTGTTTTTTAAGATTTAATATTTATTTTCTATTGAAAATAAAAATAGTTTAATATCTCACAATTTTTATTAAAAACTTAATAATATTTAATAAACCTTTACAACTAATATATCAGAATCTGTCCTTTTGTTTGTATCTATTACCTGAAATTTTATGTTTTCTGTGCTTGGGCAGGAAGCTATATCATTATGTTTTAATGTTGCTTTACTGTCCCTTATGATAACCTCAATACAGCGATGGCCAGACCTTACCCACCTTAACTTATCGTCTTTTTCTGCATTCTTAATATAATTGGTTAAATCAATTATGATAGAACTTCCTTTTCTAAGTTTTAAAGGAGAAATATGTGAAAAATCAACGCCAATATCATTTCCTTCAATCTCTTTTTTAAAAAATGATTTAGGTTCTTCTTCAACAACTTGTTCAGAAGTATGTTCAGCAGGAGCCAACATCTCTTTTTCCTCTAAATTTTCCGGTTTGAAAAAACTGAAATAAACAAATCCCCCCACTACTAATAATAAAATCACGCCAATTGCAATATCTTTCAGTAGAACCTTTTCAATGCCTGATGTGGATTTTTTTGTATCCTCTTTAACACCAGCTTCTTTCATTAAACTATCTACTACTTCTGGCAAATAACCTGCATCTAACAAAGCCTTTTTTATCCTCTCTGGGCTAAACCCTTCTTTTAGTTGTTTTTTTATATACTCTGTTGTTTCTGGATATGCCATTTTTTATAAGCTAATAAAAAATCCCCTTCTTTTTTTTGTTATAATCACCTTAATTATGTTAATTAAAAAATTTATATATAAATCTTTTGGAAACCTTGAGCTTTGCTCATTGGTTTAGAAAAATTTTTTCTAAAAACAAAGTTTTCCAAACGCACTAAAAAATCGCTTTGCAATTTCTGAACACACCAGAAACCCCTTCAGAGTTTCTAAGTGTCCCAGAAAAACCCTTGGTTTTTCTAAGGATCCTAAAAATCCAAAGGATTTTTATGAGTTTAGAAGCAAAGCTTCTAAAAGTTTTTACAAACTCGTAAATAATTCATAACCACTCTAAACTGCAAACAAACTAATTAAATCCTTAACATTCCTAAGGTCAAAAGGATTAGAGCTAAAAGAACTGATTATAATATCAACTTTATATTTCTTACAAAGCCTTATATTTTGTATTGCCCTCCCAATCATTTTAGCTCTTGACAATTCATCTGAGTTTAACAATAAACCAAAAGAAAAACCTATTTTTATATTATTTTTATTTGCTAAATTGCATAATATATGATTAAGTCCAGACCTTCTTTGGTGAATAAAATCTCTTTTCTGATCTGTCTCTAAACCAAATAATATTATATTTCTATTTTTTTCAATTATATGCCTGTTATTATCAGATGCCTTAACTAAAACATAATTGCTTAGTTTTTTTGCTTTTTTTATATTTTTTTCATCTGTCAAAATTCCATATTCTAATCTAAGTTTCGTGTTAAACTTTCTTCTTTTAACATCCTTATATTTATTTAAATCATAGACAAAACATAATTTTTTACATCCTAGTTTCTCAGCTACTTTAATAAACTCTTCCTCATTATTCCTTGGAAAAACAAAATTTAATTGCATATTATCCAAACAAATCATGAATATTTATTTAATCCTTTCGGTCTTTTTCTATTAAATAGTATTTTCTTTTTATAACCTCTACCCCCTTCATTTCCTATGGAACACTATTATATAATATTATTTTATTATTTATTTATATTTTATATTATATATAATTTAAGATATACAATACATTATATTTATCATTAATTATTTTCAATATTGAAAATAAAAAAATTAGAGAGAAAAGTATTATTATATATTATATATATTATAAAAAATATATTATATAATATATGTTACAAAAAACA
>JAGLZG010000135.1 GCA_023131705.1 Nanobdellota archaeon | reverse complement strand
TCTGCAAGCCAACAAACTCAATATACAAGGTATCAACAGCAGCAATAATAAACAATGGATAAAATATAAACTTAAATATCCCATAAAAAGGTATTAACATGACAATAAGCAAAGGTGTTGCTGCATATATTAATTTATATGTTTGTGTATAGCTTTCTTTTCCCCTAAAAAGCCTTACCAGCAGATGATACATCCAGTATATAATAAAAGAGGATAATGCTGTTAAAGCAGTGACTGCCAAAACAAACAGAACCATAACAAAAACAAACAGAACATACCTTAAAAAAGGAATATCCAGATTGTCTTTTGCAAAATCAGGCAGAATAAAGATCATGTTTATTATTATGCTGAGAAAAACAAATACAAAGTAGAACTTGAAAACCTCTGCTATGTTTTTTTCTTTTTTAACAGCGTTGAAAAATTTATGAGGATGTGAAATAACTGTTTCTATTTTCCTGAAAAAAATTTTTGTCATTTTATTCTTCCAGCGGCCTGCTCACTCTGACTAATATCTGGTCAGGGTCAGGCACAGTATCCCTTAATACCAGCCTTATTACCATATCTTCAGGGTCTTCCAAAAATCCTATATTTACTGTTTCTCTCCTTTTTATCCATGATTCTGATTCTATAAATTGCTCCAGCTCAAATAATTCATGAACAAGCCCCATATCCTCTCTGGCAACATCATCTGAATAAAGATTTACCACTATTTCCGGATAGATATCATGCTGCCTGTGGTTTATAATAGTGTAATCTATCCTGTTTATTGTGTTATAGCTGCCTTTTTTAGAATACTCTATCTTATCTATTGACAGCGTTACATTATTTACCCTGGCTTTATATTTAGACTTTATCTCTGTTGTCTTGAAGACATCACACTCATCAATATCATCAACAATCATCCCATTTGAACAGGCATATTTTATCACGTTCACCTTTTTTTCAGGGCATAAACTATAATCAAACTCAGGGCATTCTGCGCACTCTTCGCATATTTTGCATTCAGGGCATTCAGGGCATTTTTTAAGAGAATATCCTGCAAAAAAAATGCCTAAAATTAATATTATAGTTAAGATTGTAAGAAAGATAATCTTTGATTTTTTTATTATAAAATCCTTTAACCTTCCTCCAAATCCTTTTGGAGGCTCTCCTCCTTTGATACCATGCTCAAATATATCATCTTCCTGTTCCATAATCTGGTTTAAAAGAATAAAGATATTTATATCTTTTGTTTTGCCACAGAAATCATCCTGCTCAAACCATACATTTGGAGTGTATGGCATAATGTCGGATTCCTGTTAAACTCCCAGAGTCGTAAGCGAAAGTACAAAGGGATGAAGGAGCCGAAGGTGACAAAGAAGTTCTGGGCTTGCCGAAAATTCGTTGTTATCGTAGTTGTTGAAAGTATGAAAATATATTAACTACAAGGTAGTAAATAACCGAAAAGCTTATAAAGCTAAAGTCTATTCCATTAGTATGACAGAAATTAATGATACCTACATAAGAGAAAGATATGGCGCAGATTTGCCTCAGGCAAATGTAGATAAACTGAGGACTGCGATGCAATCATATAGAGATAATCACTGGTGGGAGTCAGATGACCCTACTCAAGTCGCGATGTATCAAATTTTCGAAGACATTCTAATGGTTGATTTTTCTAAATTTCATGAGGGATTGGAAAAATTAGTTGGAAGACCTGTTTTTACTCATGAAATGGGAATGAATGTCGAGGGATTGAGAGAAGAAGCACGACTTGGAATCAAGAGATTAAAAAATGGGATTGGAACCAGTGAGGGATATAAAGAAATAGCAGTTCGAAGAAGTATTAAAATGTTGGAAGATTATTGTCAAAGAACAGGAAAACAATTTCTAAAAGTTGATTTGACTGAGGCATCAGATAGAGATGAAAATGGAATAGACCAATCTGGTTATGATGGTTGGATGAACTAGAACTTTTCGGTTTCTAAATATTTCTTTCAACAATTTCGTTAAAACTTTGTTAGTTGAAGTTGTAAAACAATTTCAAGATTTCTTTTCGTTTATGATTTTAACTAGAATAATAACATTAGAATTTTAGGTTTTAACTTCTGTAGAGGCGAGCCCCAAATTGAGTTTAATAAGAATTTTAGGCTCATTTGCTCAGTATGATGCCATAACCAATCAACCTGAATCTATGCTCTATGAGCCTTGATATGGTTACCCTGCTTTTCTCTCCAGCGCATACAGGAATCTTTAGTTTTAGGATAATCTCGTTTTTGCCAATTTTTGATACAATACCAACTGTTGCTGCAGAATTAACATTAAGCATCAGGGTTTCATTTATCTTTATTGGCTCTACATTAAGGTCTTGTTTTGATCCAACAACCCTTTCCAAAAGGTGTGTTTCAAGTGTGAGTTCATAAAAAACATCAGGAAGTTTTCCAGGAAAACCAACTACATCGCCTGCAAGTGAATCAGATTTAACAATGCTTGGGTCAAGATTAGTCAGTATAGCAATAGAGCCGCCTGGCTTAATCTCATCTACCTTTTTTTCTCCGCTCATCAAGCCAATTATCTTTGTTTTTATTGGCTTCCATACCTTTTGATTTTTTTCTGTAAATGCTATTCCTGGTCTTATCTCTATTTCTTCGTTAACCTTTAATTTGCCCTGCTTAAGGCTTCCGCCAAGAATTCCACCAATTATATCCTTAGGCAGACCTCCTGGTTTGTTAACATCAAAACTCCTTGCAACAAACATAAGAGGACTTAATTTCACGTCCCTCTTTGGTGTCTTAATACTTTTTTCTATTGTTTCTATCAGAACATCTATATTAACCCCGTGCTGCGCAGAGAGGGGTATTATTGGAGCATCCCTGTAAGGTGTTGTTTTCAGGAATTGCTTTATGGCCTTGTAATTCTCCATAGCCTGTTTTTCATCAACCAAATCCACTTTGTTTTGGATAACAACTATATTTTTTATTCCAATAATCTCAAGAGCCATTATATGCTCCCTTGTTTGCGGCTGGGGGCATGGCTCATTTGCAGATATAAGCACCAAAGCGCCATCCATTATTGCTGCTCCTGACAACATTGTTGCCATTAAGCTTTCGTGGCCCGGAGCATCTACAAAGCTTACTATCCTTAACAATCTGCATTCTGACTTACAATGCCTGCAGATTTTTTTTGTTCCATATGCTTTTGTTCCTTTGCATTTTGCGCATTTATAGAAATTTGTATTTGCATATCCTAATCTTATTGTAATGCCTCTTTTTATCTCTTCAGAATGGGTATCTGTCCACTTGCCGCTTAATCTCTCAAGCAGGGTTGTTTTTCCATGATCCACATG
>JAGLZG010000134.1 GCA_023131705.1 Nanobdellota archaeon | reverse complement strand
AAGGTCATTTTGGTGGAAAAGGAAGCTTTGCCCATAAAGCAGCTGTTATTGGTGATACTGTTGGTGATCCTTTTAAAGACACATCCGGTCCAAGTTTAAATATTTTAATAAAATTGATAAGTATTGTTGCTTTAGTTTTTGTACCTTTGTTTATATAGGTGGTAAAAATGCCTGAAGAAATAGAATCTATAATGCACGAACTCAGGAAGTTTAAGCCAGGCAAAGAATTTAGAAAAAAAGCACATATTAAAAATTTTAAACAATACCAAAAATTATATAATGAAAGTATAAAAAACCCGGAAAAGTTTTGGGCTGAAATAGCCAGGGAAATTGATTTCTTTAAAAAATGGAAAAGAGTTTATTGCTGGGATCCAAAAACATTAAAATGCAAATGGTTTGATGGAGCAAAACTTAATGTCAGTTATAATTGTTTAGACAGGCATCTAAAAACAAGAAAAAACAAACTGGCTTTAATCTGGCAGGGTGAACAAGAAGAGGATGTTAAAACATATACCTATGAAGAACTTTATAAAGAAGTTTGCAGATTTGCTAATGTTCTAAAAAAACTTGGTTTAAAAAAGGGAGACAGGATTTGTATGTATCTGCCTATGATTCCTGAGCTGGCAATAGCAATGTTAGCTTGTACCAGGATTGGAGTGATACACTCTATTGTTTTCGGCGGATATTCTGCTAAAGCAGTTGAAACAAGGATTAAGGGCTGCAAAGCAAAAATTTTGATAACATCTGATGGCAGTTTAAGAAAAGGAAAGATTATACCAGTGAAAGAATCTGCAGACATAGCTGTAAAAAAGTGCAAGTCAATAAAAAAGGTTATTATTGTTAAGAGGACTAATAATAATATACAGATGAAGAGGGGAAGGGATATATGGTGGCATGAAGAAATCAATAAGAAAGGTATAAAAGATGAATGTAAACCAGCTATGATGGACGCAGAAGACCCTTTATTTATTCTTTATACATCTGGAACAACTGGCAAGCCAAAAGGTGTTTTGCATACAACTGCCGGTTATCTTGTTTATGTTTATATAACAGCAAAATGGATTTTTGATTTAAAAGATGAAGATGCATATTGGTGCACAGCAGATATAGGGTGGATAACAGGGCATAGTTACATTATTTATGGGCCTTTGGCTAACGGCGCTACGACAATAATGTTTGAAGGCGTTCCAAACTATCCTGATCCTGCAAGATGTTGGAAAATAGTAGAAAAATTTAAAGTAAATATTTTTTATACAGCCCCTACATTGATAAGAGCATTAGAAAAAGAAGGAAATAAATGGACAAAAAAATACGATTTAAGTTCTTTAAGATTGTTAGGCTCTGTTGGTGAACCAATTAATCCGGAAGCATGGTTATGGTATCATACCCATATAGGCAATAAAAAATGTCCAATAGTAGATACCTGGTGGCAGACTGAAACAGGGGGCATATTAATAACACCCCTGCCAGGAGCAATGACCCTAAAACCAGGTTCTGTACTAAGGCCATTTCCAGGAGTAATACCGGATATTTTAAGAGAAGATGGCACTAAAGCCAGTGTTAATGAAGGCGGTTATTTGGTAATAAAACAACCCTGGCCAGCTATGTTAAGGGGTATTTGGGGCAATAAGAAAAGATTTAGAGAAACATATTTCAAAAAATTTCCCGGGTTGTATCTAACTGGAGATGGAGCTAAAATAGATAAAGAAGGTGATTTTTGGATAATGGGAAGATTAGATGATGTTGTAAATGTTTCTGGTCATAGGATTGGGACAATGGAAGTAGAGAGTGCTATTGTTAGTCATAAAAGTGTTGCAGAAGCAGCAATTGTGCCTTATCCGCATGCTATCAAAGGCCAGGCATTATATGCTTTTGTTAGTTTAAATAAAGGAGTTAAAAAAACAGAGAAGTTAAAAGATGGATTAAGAAAGCATGTAGCTGAAGAAATCGGCCCCATAGCAAAACCAGACAGGATTCAGTTTGCAGATGCTCTGCCAAAAACAAGGTCAGGAAAAATAATGAGAAGAATCCTAAAGGCAATAGCAGAAGGAAAAGAAGATTTGGGAAACACCTCAACATTGGCAGACCCAACAGTTGTTGAAATTCTAAAGCAAAAGAGGCAGTAAATCTCAGGGATTTTAGCGGGGAATTCCTGACATCAACGCTTTCATAGCCAAAGCAGCTTTTTTTACATCATTGTAATCAGGTATTCCTGAAGCCTCTAACATATTACTTGCCTTTTTTGTAAATTTGCCTCCCATGTAAGTGCATATTATGGGTTTATCAGGATATTTCTTTTTCGCTTTTATTACCACTTCAGCATCTTCTTCTGGCCTTGTATTTGACTGCAATGTCTGGATTACAATCAATCCGCCAATATATTTTTCAGAAAGCACGGCATCAACAGCAACATCATATCTTTCAGGTAAGGCATCACCAACAATGTCAAGAGGATTTCTTCTTGAATAAGCAGGATGCATCTTCTTAGTATCATCTATTTTTTTGATAGTGCTTTTCCTAAGTTTTGCCAGAGGAACACCCAATTCAGAACAGTAATCTGCGCATAATACACCGCATCCCCCTCCATTTGTTACAATTGCTACAGGACCTCTTAATTTTGGCATGTTAGCTAATGCCTTTGCATTATCAAACATGTCCTCAATAGTGTCTGCAACAAGAACGCCGCCCTGCTTAAAAGCAGCTTTGTATATATCATAACTTCCGGCAAGGCTTCCTGTATGGGAACTTATTGCTTTAACTCCTTGCTCAGTCCTTCCAGCCTTCAGAATAATTATTGGCTTTTTAATTTTTTTTGCAATCCTGATAAATTTTTTCCCATCATTAATTCCTTCTACATAGAGAGTGATAATTTTTGTATTCTTGTCCCTGTCAAAATATCTCATAAAATCAGAGGCATCCAGCATAGCCTTATTGCCATAACTGACAATAGTGCTAAAACCATACATATTCTCAATAGACCAGTCAATTATTGAATCTGCAAGTGCGCCAGACTGCGAGATAAATGCAATCTTTCCATCAGGAGGCATTGCAGGAGCAAAACTGGCATTCATGCTGTTTGCTGCATTTATTATCCCAAGGCAATTCGGACCGACCATAGGAATCTCTGCTTTGCTTAGAATATCAACTAATTCCTTTTGCACCTTAGCTCCCCACTTGCTTTTCTCGCTAAAACCTGCAGAAATTATGATTACCCCTTTTACTTTTTTCTTTACGCACTCATTTACAATATCCAGGACAATTCTTGCAGGAACAACAATTACAGCAAGGTCAATATTTTCCCTGATATCTAAAATGCTTTTGTAGCACTTTAAATCAAAAATTGAATCTGCATGAGGGTTGATTGGAAAAAGTTTGCCAGGGAAAGGTTTGCAGTACTTACATCTGTAAACACAGCCAGAAGCAAGATTACTCAAAATACCATACCCTACAGAACTTTTATCCTTTGATGCGCCTATTACAGCAATGTTTTTTGGATTAAATAGCTTTTCTAAATTCATGCCATAAACCTCACATCCACAACAACAGCTTTTTTATCATCGACAATAACAGGATTTAGGTCAATCTCATTAACATCATTTTTCAGGGATAACTTAGACACATTAACAATCAAATCAGCAAGGGCATTTATATTAATGCCTTTCTCCCCCCTGATACCTTCTAATATCTTATAAGATTTGATTTCCTTGATCATTTCAACAGCATTTCTTTTGGTTACCGGGCAAACCCTGAAACTGATATCTTTCATGACTTCTACAAATATGCCCCCTAAACCAAACATTACAACCGGCCCAAACTGCCCATCTCTTTTCATCCCAATAATTACCTCTTTTCCAGAAACCATTTTCTGCATTAAAATATTTTTACTTGCCTTTTTTAATTTTTTAAAAGCCTTAACCGCTTCTTCTTTGTCTTTAATCCCTACAATAACACCACCAACATCGCTTTTATGGATAATCTTTCCAGAAAAGACCTTTAGAACAAGAGGGTATTTAACTTTATTAAAAGCGCTTTCATCTTTTATAACACAGGACGCAACAAAATTAATATCATATTTTTTTAGCAACTTCAAACTTTTTTTAAATTCCAGTTGTTTCATCATCTTAGCATTCGTCTTTTTCTATTTAAATGCTTTGTTTTTCTAAATATCCTTTTCACAACATAAATATTTATATATTAGTTCAGTTATAATTTAATTATAAACTCCCAAGTAAAAATTTATTGTTGTTATTTGGAAGTGAAATAACTGCACGATTAAAAAACGTAACATATTAATAGTAGTTATTATTACTTACTAAAAAGCAATAAATTTTTTATAAAAAGGGGGTGTAACATCAATGATAGTAAAAGACGAATTTTTAAGTAAACTAAGAAGGTTTTTTTCTCTAAACCTCTATGAGGTTAAGATTTGGACTGCTCTGCTAAGCAGGGGTGTTTCTACTGCAGGAGAACTGTCTGATATAGCAAATGTTCCAAGATCAAGAAGCTATGATATTCTTGAAAGTCTTGAGAAAAAAGGATTTGTCATAATGAAGATTGGAAAGCCAATAAAATATATCGCTATTCCTCCTACTGAAGTTGTTGAAAGGGTTAAGAAGAACATGAAATCAGATGCAGATGAAAAAGTAAAAAGATTAGAAAACCTAAAAGGGACAGAAGTCTTAAATGAATTAACAACACTTCATACACAAGGTATTGAACTAATTGAGCCAACAGACCTAAGCGGCTCATTAAAAGGAAGGCATAACCTATACAATCATCTTGAATCAACAATAAAAAGTGCTAATGAATCAGTTGTTTTGTCAACAACAACACAAGGCTTAATCAGAAAAGTAGAGGCTCTAAAGCCTGTATTTGAAAAACTAAAGAAAAGAGGAGTCAAGATAAGAATAACAGCGCCAATAACAAAAGAGACAAAAGGAGCTCTGAATGACCTGTCAGGTGTAGCAGAAATTCGCCATTCAAACTCAAGATCAAGATTCTGTATTGTAGATGGAAAAGAGCTGATATTTATGCTGCTGGATGATGACAAGGTTCATCCAACATATGATGTTGGAATCTGGGTCAATACGCCCTTTTTTGCATCTGCTGTAAACAACATGTTTGATTCTACATGGAAAACAATGAAGCCGGCAGAATCTATGCTTAAATAAGCATTTTTTTCTTTTT
>JAGLZG010000133.1 GCA_023131705.1 Nanobdellota archaeon | reverse complement strand
ATTTAATTAATTGTTAGGAAACAAAAGAAAATCCTTTGCCTCCAGCATAAAAGAGCAGATATGAACTATCTGCCTTTTTACCTCTTGACATAGATTAGAATTTATTGATGGTTTAAAAATCTATCGGAAATATTTATAAATAAAAACTGCTTTCTATTATTTATGAATATAATTTCTCATAAAAAATCAAAAGGTAGTTTGCCCCCATATAATGGAAATACTTCTCTTACACCTGATGAAGTAGTAAGAATATCTAAACATAGAATTCTACTGAAATATATTGATGATAATAAACAGTTAAAGGAAAGTGAATGGGTATCTTATAACCTTGCTGGAAACTATATGGAGCTTAATTGGAAAACAGTATGGAAATGGGGTAATCTGGATCATGCCTGGCCTGTTTACCACATACGTAATAAAGGGTTCGTGCCTTTAGAAAAAGTCAGGGATATAGGAAGGGTATATAAGATAATGGAAGTAGAAAAAATAATAGGAACTTCAAAAAGAAATATTTATAATTGGGATAAATGGACTAAAAAACCTTATAATAAGTTTAATTTAAACTGCCTGCCTAGTGGTCAACACTACATAACCCATGATATGCTGGGAGTTTTAAGGGAGCTATATAAGGGTAAGTGTAAGAGAATGGCAGGGAATCATTCAGACAAAAAATCACATGGAACACCTAAAAAAACTATTAAAGAAAAAGTTAAAGTTCAAGGAACTAATCTTAATGAAGTGAAAAGTAAAAAAACACAATCAGAACTATCAGAATATATAGGGACATTATTATCTATAAACTATGGGAAAGACAAATATATTATTGAAAATTCAAGAGATGGAATTCATTTTCTTAGAAATCAAACGAAACTACCAACTAGTTTAACTGATGTTCCACCGATTATAATAAAGATTCTGCAAAAAGTAAAATCAAGGTCAAGATACTATAAAAGGGAAATAGAGATTAATGAAGATTTTCAAGTAGAATATGCAATTGCAGGAAAAACGATAGTTAGTTCTATAGATGATTTTTTGAAAACAGGAAAACCAATTTTTGAGCAGATAAAAAAAGAGATATACAAAGAAATACATCTAAAAGAAGCAAAAAAAAGGTATCGCTTTGTTATAGGGTATTTATACTATTTTGCACAAGATGAAGCTTTTAAAGGAGATCATAAAAAGGTTAGTTTCTTTCGGAAAAAACTTAATTTAATTAAATCCTCTTTAGTAAGTCTTGAAGAAAATCCAATACCCCTACCTGTACATAAATTTAATCCATCTGCGAAATATGAAAAAGATCAATGGATATGTCATAATAACTTAATAAAATGGGTAATGAGTGTAAATAGATTATCACTTGATGTTATTGTTTTGGATGATAAAAAAAGAGTGGCTTATGAAGAAACTGTTCAATTAAGCTAAAAAATAAATTAAAATGAAACCAATATTTTACCATAGTACAAATAATAAAAATGAAAGAGTTAATTTTGAGACTGCTTTGTTGGATGGTATGGCTTCTGATTATGGGTTGTATATGATGGCAAGAAGTGATATACCCAAGCTATCCCATGAACAAATTAAAGATATGAAAAATATGTCTTATGCGCAGATTGCTTTTCAGGTTTTGAATCCTTTTTTAGGCTCTGAAATACCAGAAGATAAACTAAAAGAACTATTAAATGATGCCTATAAAGAAGATAGAATTCCAACAAAAGTTCAGCATATAACAGGAAAAACACATATAATGTGGCTGACACAAGGACCCACTTATTCTTTCAAGGATTATGCAGCAAGATTTTTTGCAAGAGCACTAAATTATTTTCTTGGTAAAAGGGGATTAAAAAGAACAGTTGTTGTTGCAACTAGTGGTGATACTGGAGGAGCTGTTGCTGATGCTCTGTATGGATTAGCTAATGTGGATAATATTGTCTTTTTCCCAAGAGGCTCAATTAGTGAAGGCCAAAGAAGGCAAATGACAACCTTAAAAGATAATATTTATGCTTTTGAGGTAAATGGAGATTTTGATGTTTGCCAGGCATTAGCAAAAAATCTTCTCGGAGATAAGGAATTTTTTGAAAAGGTTTTTGGTGATAAAGATAATGCAACTTCAGCAAACTCAATAAGTATAGGCAGGTTATTGCCGCAGGCAGTCTATCCTTTCTTTGCCTATTCAAGGGTTGCTGAAGATGGAGAACCAATGATTGCAAGCATCCCATCTGGAAATTTTGGAGATATGATGGGCACTGTAATAGCAAAAGAGATGGGATTGCCAATTTCCAAAATCATATGTGGAGTAAATGAAAACACAGAATTCCCTGAATTTTTGGAAACCGGACAATATATAGTAAAGCCCTCTAAAAAATCCCCTTCATCAGCAATGAATGTCTCTAATCCAAGCAATTTAGCAAGATTAATTGACTTTTATGGTGGGCATATTTTTGATGAAAGAGACAATATTACTAAAAAAGTTCTTAAGCAGGGGGTAATTGATAAAATGCCTGACATGGATGCTATAAGAAAAGATATTTTTTCAGTAGGAGTTGATAACCCCCACCATTATAAAACCATGAAAGAAGTTTATGAAAAGTATGGTGTCATTCTTGATCCTCATGGTGCAGTTGGTTGGAAAACTCTGGAGATATTTCTAAAAGGAAATCATGATAAACTTGCTGTTGTTTATGAAACAGCTGACCCTGGAAAATTCCCAATTGATGTTAAGAAAGCCATAGGTATAACTCCTGAACTTCCTTCTGGAATGAAAAAACAAGCAAAATCAGAAGAAAGGATTCACACTATTGAAAGTGAACCAGAACAAACAAAAGAAGGTTTAAAGCTTAGTGATGCACAGATTCAAGAAGCCAAGTCAAAGATAAAGGATATTTTTTCTTAAATTTATTTTAGTTATTTCAAATAAATACTGTTGACTAAAGTCAACAGTATTTCTTAACCATTTGCAGAAGAATTGCATTCATCTGCTAGCTAAAGCAAGCAGTATTCTGCAAATTGTTAATAAACACAAACTTTATAAAAAACAAATATTCATTAACCACATGCTCAAAATAATATTATCCCCTCTTATAGCATATTTTATAGCGCATCTAATCAAACTATTAAGTGCTTTAAAAGAATCAAGGAAATTCAATATTAAGCAGATGGTTAAAGCAGGTGGGATGCCTTCTGCGCATTCTGCAACTGTAACAGCACTAACACTTTCTGTTTATCTTTATAACGGCTTAAATACCTTGTTTGCAGTAACTATCATTTTTTCATTAATAGTTATAAGAGACACAATGATAAGAACTAAAGATACAAGGCATAAGCCAATAGAGGTTTTAGCAGGCATCATGCTTGGTTTGTTAGTGGCATTTCTTATTAGTATCATATAAAGAACAATAACAAACAGATAAAAAATAACAAATTCTTAATAATAATTCTATGATAATTCTTTTTTTTGAAATCCAGCTGTAAAGCAGAAGTTGGCATTCCATATAGGAATATCAAAGCAGAGGTTATTAAAAAATAATTGATGTTTTTATGGCTAAGATAAAATATAGTTCCTAAAAGGAAATATGCTATATAGCTTTTTTTATAAATTTCTTTAAAAGAAAATAATGATATAAGCAGAATCAAAATTAGTATAATTATTAAATAGATATTAAGATTAAATAATTTCAAAATAAAAAAAAAGATAAAAGCAAGAATTATGTTATGCATAATAACAAAATATCTTTTTCCCGGCTTTATCTCTTCTTTTGACATATATGAAACTATTATCCCTGCTATTAAGCCAAAATAAACTGCAATGCTTGTTAATAGATAGTTTGTCAGGTTCATTTTCTAAACTCGCTATGCCCCCATTGTATTAATAAATCAAAATCCTTGACATTAGGAATATCGCAGGCGCCATAACAACTTCCCATCCAAATAAAACATTTAGCATTGGTATTGTTTTCTATGAAGTCAGCTATTTCCTTGGCTTTTGGCTTTAAACCATCTGGTAATTGAATTAAAACTGTTTTAGCTTTTTTATTCTTTATTTCTTTTACAGCCTTGTTTGGTTCTAGGTTGTATGTCATAATAAAAGGGAATTATAGTTGACTTTTATATTTATTGTTTTGGAACAATAAGTTATTCCGTAAATTAGCTTATAAAACTTTTTACCATATCCCTAGATTTCCTGTGTGATAGGACAATAATATCAACAAAAGGGATAATCCTGATAGAATAAAATTTAACCCCTTTTTCATTTTTCACCTTCTTTATTCTATACAACTAAATAGATCACATCCATTTTATGATTGCTCAGCTTTGTTTTATTCAAAGAACTCAAAATAGGTTTTTTACCTTCGCAACCATTTGTCTCATCAAGCAAATATTCTTCAATTTCTTGTTGCATTTTATTTTTCACCCAACAAGTCTCTTAAGCTATAATCTCTTCTTGAAAGATCAACTTTTCCTTTTTTTATAATTTTATCATCTATAATTATTTGATAACCTATTATAGCAGAGTTTTGTCTAATATTATCTATACAAAAAGTTGGTTCATAATCTGTTATTTTTAATTTATATTTACCTAAATTAAAAGCAGTTCCTTTTCCACTGCAATAAAGAACAGGGTCTAATTCAATATCCATTAATGCGTTCTGTGATTCTTCTGAATAAGAGCCATTAGCTCTAACTAACCCATCATAAAGTTTTATAGCTTCAAATTTTGCTTTTGCAACTTGTGGCCAGTCAGGCCTTTCCCATTTCTTGACTTTATTTTTAATATTATTAGATAAATTTTCATAAATTTTAGCTTCCCCATAAATTCTCTTTTTATTACTTCTTATTTCTTCCAAATCACTAAAATTAATTAGATTTTCTAAGGTTTCTTGATTTTCCTCTGATAACTGGACACTATATATTTTATTCATATCCTCAAATTTTTTTCCATCCCCACATCCACCTAAAGTAACAGTAGTAACAGTACCAACCAAAGAAGCTATCAAAAAATAATAAGACAATCTATTACTTTTATTTTCATTTATTCCTGTTTTATTATCTTGACTTAACATTTTATCCCCTATTCTATGCAATTAAACAGATCATCCATCTCATGCTTGCTTAGCTTTGTCTTGTTTAGAGCATCAAGCACTCTTTTCTTTCCTTTTTCTCCTCTTACCTCATCATATACAAATTCTTTATCTTCCATTTTACACCATAAATCATAATAACCCAAGAGGCTTATCCAGGGGGATAAGAACTCTGCTCTTGGGCTTATTATTATTACTATATAGTGATAATAACTTATATATAAACCTTTCGGTTTTGTAGTTATTGAAAAGTAATAACATAAATAAAAATAAGTAACTTTTAGTTTGCGCCTTCACCTAAGATATTTGCTTTATATAATAGGAAAATTTAAATAATTGATTTTATTCTTTGAAAGAATGGGGGTTAAAATTAGGAAAATTGTTTTGATTATATTAGTATTATTTTTATTAGTTGTTTTTCTATCTCCAGCAAAAGCACAATCTTATTCATGTGAATATAAAATTCCTGATTACAATGAAATACCAGAGCTTAATAGGGGAATAGTAAATGAATTTGATTCTGATGTAATATACTATCAATTAAATCCTGATGATATTTATATTAATGAAACAGGAAATTATTCAGAGATAATTGTAGAAGATTTTTATTATAGCTCTAATATAGGAGAACCTATACTTCCATTCAAATATTTTGAAATTCCTATCCCAGAGGATATGAAAGTTTTTAAAGTTAAGATTATCAATTCTAGTGATATACAAATCAGGATTAGTGAAAAAATAAAGCCATTTATTCCTGAAGAGCATGATTTTCTGGATATGTTTCCTGAATATGAGATTTATGATGAGTTTTTTTCTTCTCATGATTTAATTACTGTTGATTTTGGTTACAGGGGAAAACAAAAATATGCTTTATTAAGATATTACCCTTTTGGTTATGATTCAGGAAATAATAACTTGAATGTTACAATAAGTGGTATGTTAAAAATAGAATATAGTGGTGAAAAATATTATGCTATTAAAAAAGGATCAGAAAAAAAAGACTTATTTCTTATGGAAACATCGCCTGATGTTGAATGGAACAAAACATTTGGCGGCTCTAGTGATGATCGTGCTTATTCAGTCCAGCAAACATCTGATAATGGCTACATTATAGCAGGATACACAAAATCATCCGCAGCAGGTGATGAGGATTTCTGGCTTGTAAAAACAGATTTAAATGGAAATCAAGAATGGAGTAAAACATTTGGCGGTTCCAGTCATGATTATGCTTATTCAGTCCAGCAAACATCTGATAATGGTTACATTGTAGCAGGAGCTACAAACTCATTCGGAGCAGGAATTTGTGATTTCTGGCTTGTAAAAACAGATTTAAATGGAAATCAAGAATGGAGTAAAACATTTGGCGGTTCCAGTCATGATTATGCTCGTTCAATCCAGCAGACAAATGACAATGGTTACATTGTAGCAGGATATACATTTTCATTCGCAAGAGGTTCTGATTTCTGGCTTATAAAAACAGATTTAAATGGAAATCAAGAATGGAGTAAAACATCTGGCCGCTCTGGTTATGATCATGCTTATTCAGTCCAGCAAACATCTGATAATGGTTACATTGTTGCTGGAGATACATATTCATTTGCAGGAAGTTATGATTTCTGGCTTATAAAAACAGATGTAAATGGAAATCAAGAATGGAGTAAAACATTTGGCGGCTCTAGTGATGATCGTGCTTATTCAGTCCAGCAAACATCTGATAATGGTTATATTGTAGCAGGACATACAAAATCATTCGGAGCAGGTGATGAGGATTTCTGGCTTATAAAAACAGATTTAAATGGAAATCAAGAATGGAGTAAAACATTTGGCGGCTCTGATTCTGATTATGCTGAATCAGTCCAGCAAACATCTGATAATGGCTACATTGTAGCCGGATATACCAAATCATTCGGAGCAGGAAGTTCTGATTTCTGGCTTATAAAAACAGATTTAAATGGAAATCAAGAATGGAGTAAAACTTTTGGTGGCTCTAGTAATGATTATGCTTATTCAATCCAGCAAACATCTGATAATGGCTACATTGTAGCCGGATATACAGGATCATTCGGAGTAGATTATTATGATTTCTGGCTAATAAAATTAAAAGGTTCTATTTGTGAAACTATGCTGGATTTATCTGTGGATTCTTCTGATATATCTTTTATTAAACAAAATAACAATGTAAATGTGTCTGTTCTAATTAAAAATAATGGGGAAAGTTCTGCAAGTAATGTAGAAGTCAAATTTCTAGATACTCATAACAGTAATCTGGTCAAAAAAACTACAGTTAATATTAGCTCTATCCCTGCTTCTGGTTCTAAAACAGCCAGTATTAATTGGGAACTGGATGAAGGTCATATTGTTTATGTGATTGTTGACCCTGATGATAAGATAGATGAGAGTGATGAAAGCAATAATAATGTGCACAAGGAGTATGTTGGAACTTTAAAGTATTATGTTGAAGCTGATGTCCCCCCTTCCAGCAGTGAGATAGGGAATTATGTTAAAAATAATATTGAGGATGGTGTCATTGTTAACAATCCGGATGAGGCTGATGTTAAGATATTGATTGCCAGGCATAATCCTCTTATTGTATGGCATTTTGCAACATTGGAGGACAAAGGATGGGGATTTTATGGGGGTGCTATTAAATTTGAGGATAAAGTTTGTGATAAGCCTTATTGCGGTGTTATAGGTAACACAATTAAAGATGGCAAAAAGGAGATTTATATAGAAGCTAATGATGTTGATGGTTTTATTGCTGCTTCTAAAAAGTTTATCAAAGAGCAGGATTCTTTTAAAACAACAGGAAATGCGATTTTTTTAGATGAAGAAGATGAAGATGCTATTGCTGTTTATGATTATCTGCATACTGATGATAATCTGCCTTATTATAAGAAGGATAGTGATGAGTTTAAGGAAATTGTTAGGAAATCTTTGGAAGGGGAGATGTATAATGAAGAAGATGGTAACTTTACAACAACAATTTCCGGTCAAAATATTAATCTAAGGTATACTCATCTAGATCCTGAACACAACCAGATATTCTTAGATTGGAAAAACCCAAATGATGACTATCCTGTTGTGATGGCTGGGGGAATATGGTCTGATATTAGTGCATGGGAAGAGCTTGGTGGTGAATTATCAGATGAAGGCAAGGATGTTTGGTTAATAGAGATCACAGGGGGACCTGATATGGAATGTGATACTTGTCCAGATTATACTTATGATGATTTGACTGATAATGTTTGGCCTGCTTATATTGAGGGAATAAAGTCAATAAGTGAAAAAGATAAAGTTCATTATATAGGGCATAGCAATGGAGCAAGAGTTGCATTGAGTTCTTTAAATGAAATTTATACAACAAATAGCCCAGTTGACAAGTTTATAAGCGTTGCTTGTCCTACAACACTGAATGATGATACAATTTTCACTGGATTAGTTAGGAAGAAAATTGAGAATCAATTTGTAAATGATACAAATGGTAATTATGCAATGAGCAAGATTAACCAAAGTGGAGAAACCCACATTAAAAAAGTTAGTTACCTGAATAGGTTAATAGAATATGGTGGTGGTCTAATTAGTGATATTATTACAATAACAGCTATATTTGAAGATGAGAAAATTTCTAGAAACTTATTAAGTTTTTATAATCAATTGGCGTTGGAAGAAGATAGTACAATTGATCTAAGCAATGTTAATCTTGATAAATTGTACCTTTTTAATACGAATCCACAAGATACTGTAGTAGGGATTGAAGATCAGGATAGGATTTTAGATGGTGCAACAAGCATTAATAGTGGGAATAAAGAAGGGATTGTGTATGGGAATAAATGGAATTTTATTATTTACAATCATGCTTCCCTTAGAACTAAGAGGGACGTGAAAAAAGGAATTAAAGAGGTGTTAGAATGAATAAAAAACAATTTTTGATAAAAATAGTATCTATATTTACTTTGTGTATGTTTTATGTGTTGGTTTTTAATAAGATAATGGATTATCATGTAAGATTATTTCCTTTTTTATTAATTTTAATTGTATCTGTGTTGCCTTCTTTATATGTTTTAATTTATTCAAAGAAAATAAGCTTATATCAGGAAAAGATAATTTATTCGATAAACGGTTTATCTGTATCATCTGCTATACTGTTATTTGTTTTTTCAATACTTTTCATCTTAACATTTTTTGAAAAACAAATAGGTTTTGAGGCTTTACTTACTTTACATGTTAAAACTATCCTTATTACTTATGCAGTTTGTTTTTTTGTAACTGGATTTATAGATTCATATCAATTAAAGAAATTAAATGAAAAAGAGAGTGGGGATCCGTGGATTTACTCTCTTTTTCTTTATTTAATCCAAGTAGGATATGCGTATTTAGCGTTTATTTTCATTTATGTTAATTTTTTTTAATCAATAAAAAATGAAAGAAACAAATATCTGGAAGAAAATAAGAATGAGTAAAAAATTGATAGGTGGAATTATTGGGTTAGGTATTGGGATTGTGTTAAGTTTAATTAATATAGTGTTAGACAAATCGTTGTTAAATCATTTATTCAGATGGAAATTTTTAGGTCCATCTTTATTTATAATAATTGAAACAACCCTATCAGGATTATTGTTAACATGGTTTTATGAAAAATTATTCTTTAAGAAGGAGATGATTTTCAAAATATTGTTTTTAATTATAGTTATAGCAATAATCACACTTACAATTTATTGGTGGCTAGGAATAAATTTAGCTTTAGCATTTATGGGATTTTGGTAAGTTAAAGATAGTTTATCAAAAGAGATTTATTAAAAGAGGTCAATAAAAAAATGAAAAAAGGATATATTATTTTGGAAGTCTTGTTTAATAACATTATGGCATATTTAGCTGTTATTTTAGCAGGTTATATCGCTAGACTACTTACAAATACGAGAAGTTCTGGTTTGGCATTCCTTGAAGGCTTTGATAAAATGCTTTATTTTTCCCTAAGTCTGTTGATAATTATTAATGCCTACCTTTTTTTCAGACAAAGAAATTTCAAAACAACATTAGCAAAGTTGACTTATCTATACAGTTCATTACTTATCATCTTTATATTAGTAATCTTATTATCATCAGAATTTGGACTCCATGGTTTGATACTATTAGGTTTGCCGATTATTATACTACCTTTGCTGGTCATACTTGTTGATAGAATTTTATACAAAAAAACCAAATAAAAAACAATGAACCCAAAAACAACCTTAACTTATTTTTTCTTCTTTTTACTAGTTCTACCTGTAGCTTATTCGGTTACTTTAGAAGAATTAATCAACTCTTATGATTATGATTATTCTTCTGACCAAATAAATATAACTGGTTTTACCCATTATGGCAATGATACTGATGGCAATAATCTATCTGATTATCTAATCATAAACATAACAATAAACAATAATGAAAGCAACTACACATTCATTGGAGATTTGTATAGAGATGGTGCTTTGATTACAACCATAAGTGATACTTATTATTTAGAGAGTGGACAAAATACAGTTCCTCTTTATTATAATGCTAAATTACTGCAAAACGGAACTTATAATCTGAGCCTGACAATACAGGAAAATTATTTGACTATTTATAGGAATAATACTGTTTATAATTTCAGTTTTGACAATAACGAATATGAAAAACCAGATGTAAACATAGAAATTAATTCTTATGAACCAATAGATAACGATACTGATAGCAAATACGAAATACTAAGAATAAATGCAATAATCAATTCAACAGTAAATGGAACATTTGAGATTAATGCCTTGATAGCAAACAGCAAGTCAATCAATTCAAAAAAGAACTATTCTTTGATTAATGGAACTAATAATATAAGTATTGACTTTGATGGAAAAGAGATAAGAAAAGAAAGGATAAATAATTCCAGGTTATATTCAATAACAATAAAAAATGGGATAAATTACCAGTTTGATTTTAATTATTCTTTAAATTATAATTTATATGATTTTGATGCTGGGCAAAGCATATTAAATGATTCTTATTCTGATGGTAAGATAGATTTAAATGGCAATAACCTGTCTGAGTTTCTTGAAATCAATATAAGCTTGGACATAAACGAATCTGGAGCTTATTCTATTGAGCTGGAGCTTGATGATTTATATGATAATTATGTAAAGAAAATAAGCAGGGAGTTTAATCTAAATGCTTCAGATCAGAAAGTTAGTTTCAGGATAAATGGAACCTATATCTACAACAGCAAAATAAACAGCCCTTATGTATTAAATTATGTTGAATTAAGCAAAGATAATATAACCTTGGATTCTGTCTCTACACCATATACAACAGGCAATTATACTTATGATGATTTTGAAAGGCCTTCTATGCCTGATTTGGTTATTAAAAGTTTGAAGATAAAGAATGAAACTAATGTTGAGATAAATCTATCTAATCAGGGAGAAGGATGCGCATTTGCATTCAATATAGAATTATTTGATGATGACTTTAATTCTATTGAAGAAGGGTTATTGTCTTATCTGGCCCAGGGTGATTCAGAAATACTCACTTATGATGTTAATACATCAAACATTTCAAAACTATACGCTATTGTTGACTATGATGATAATATAGAAGAAAGTAATGAGAGCAATAATCTGTTTACAAAAGATTTAGGGGAAGCACTTATAGGGTTTAACATTAGTCTGTCAAAAGGCTGGAACTTAATCTCATCTCCATTAAACTTTACAAACATAACAGAAGTATTCAATCCAATAGAACCGTATTTTGTTTCATTATTCTCTTATGACAATAAAGAAAAAGAATTTTTTGAAGCAAATCCATTTACCTTTGAAGGACCTTTTGATTCAAGAGGTGGAGCATGGCTTAAGGTTTCAGAGAACACAACATTGAATATTACGGGAGATGAGTGGCCGATGCTTGCTAATATCCCATTATTTCAAGGATGGAACTTAATTGGCTACCCCAGCTTAAATGAAACAGAAATAAATAATTCTGACTTAAAAAATCATACAATATTCACATACATAAACAATTCATGGTTAAGCTATGCTCCAGACAAACCTTCCTTCTTAAACACACTAAAAAAATTAATTCCAGGTTATGGCTATTGGGTTAAGGTATGTTAATCCCAAATTTACTATTAACCCATAGATAATTTTATATACAAAAGACTATTTCTAAGTTAGTGGGGGATTAAAATAAGAAAAAGTATTTTATTGATAATATTTGCACTATTTTTAATGATTTTAAGCTTTAGTGTAACTGCTATCCCCAATCCTTCTGCTGTTTACTGCAATAAACTAGGTTATGATTATGAAATAGAAAAAACACCTCAGGGAGAAACAGGAAAATGTATTGTAAAACCACGAGTTGAACTTAAGGCATGGGATTTCTTCAAAGGCAAGGTTGGAAAACAATATTCTTACTGCGCTCAAAATGGCTATGATATAGAAACAGAAAAAATAGATAAAGGGACTTATTCAATAGAATATGCTGTTTGTGTTTCTAAAAAGACTTTTCTTGATAAAATTAAACCTTTGTTTGGAATAAGTGTAGCAGAAGAAAGAATATCTATGCATGAATTAATGAAAGAAAAAGGAGAATCTTTGATAGATGCAAAAGCATATATAATGGAACAAGAAGAAGGTAAAAATATCAAAGACGACAAACCTGAAAAACCTTTAAACGCAATATCTGAAACTAAAGGGATTGAATCAGGTGGTGCAGAAGGAAATGGTTTAGGAAATCCACCTATTGGAGATCCACATTCTTTATTTGATTGGAGAAATTATAGCAATAAAAATTGGATGACTCCTGTTAAAAACCAAGGTGATTGTGGCTCTTGCTGGGCTTTTTCAGCTGTTGGCGCTGTTGAAGCAAAATTCAATATTGACTATAATGACCCTAATTTAGATTATGACTTATCTGAGCAGCAATTAGTTTCAGATGGTGATAGCTGCTGTAGTGGTGGCGGTTGTGATGATGGTTGCAATGGTGGATCACCTATTACTGCTCTTGGTTATACAAGGGATACAGGAATTGCTGATGAAGATTGCTTTAGCTATCTTGGTTGTCATTCATGGACTTCTTCTCCTTATAATTGTGATGTGGAATATCCTTGTAATCTTTGTGGAGATTGGCAAGACAGAGCAGCTAAAATAACAAATTATCATAAAGTAACTCCAAACACAACAGCAGCTTATAAACAGGCTTTAATGGACTATGGGCCTTTATCTATTGCCATTGATTCTGGAGAGATGTTTACATATTATTTTGGTGGAATTTATGACCAATCAGATGCTAATCTTACTGGCCTAGACCATGCCATTGTTTTAGTCGGCTGGAATGACACAGGAAGTTACTGGATTGTAAAAAATTCATGGGGCACTGGATGGGGTGATAGTGGTTATGCTAAAATGAATTATGGGGATATAGAATATCAGGATTATGTTTATGCTGTTGAAGATACAATAAGGCCTCTTAACAAACAAGCAAGATTGCAATCTTATTTAATAAGCCCAACATCATCAATAAATGTAACTAAAAATGAATTTTTTAATTTCAGCACAGGCGTAAACTGTATTAATGGTTATTGTGGTGATGTAAATGCTACTTTAACTTTACCTCTATCCCAGTCTCAACCAACAACCTGTTCTGAGATATGGGGTGGAGATTGTTCAGAAGGTCCCCCTGAATCTTTTGACAATACTTTTGATAACTGTAGTTCTGGTTTAGGAGGAGATCATTCAATAGATGAAGTGTACCTGGATAAATCAGGATTAGAGTTTGGAGAAGAAATTGAAGTTATATGCAATGTCATTATAAAAGGCCTAAATTGTGGAGAGGCTTATACCAACGATAGGTTATACATCTATTATAGAAATAGTCCAACAGGAACTTGGGAGAAAAAACATTATGTTTCTCAGGTTTACTCTTGTTATAATTATTCTGTTAAATTTGTTCCAGACAATGTAGAAGGGGAACATCAGGTTAGATGTATTACTGGATGGCTTATTGTTGAAGGAGAATGTGGTAGTGGTGGCTACTATGACAATGATGATGCTAATTTTTCTGTTTATGATTATAACAGTGATAAAGGAAAGATTCCAATGAATACAGGAAGCCCGTTCTACACAATCAGCCAAAACCCATCTAATTGCACAAACATGACCAATCAAAGCACATGCAACCAGACATGGATAGTAAATGCAACTGGAGAGATTAATTCAAGCTGGCTTTTTTATACTATCTATGAATCTAATCTGCCTGATGTTGAAACAAATGAGACTGGAAAGATTAATGTGACAATTGTAGATACTCCTGCAAATACCTATAATTTATCAGATTATTACCCGCTAAACCAAGGAGATACATGGACTTACTCTACTATTAGGGATGGGTATAATGAAACAGAAATAGTTCTTATAAACGGAACAGAGACATTTGGTAGTGTAGATGCTGTGAAAATGTACTTTTATTATGGTTATTATGGCTGGGAGTATGATGCTTTGCAATGGGCTCCAGAAGGATTGATGGATTATAAATGGGTGTATGATAATGGCACTGAATATGAAGTGTATTCTACCCCAATTATGAACGCTCCTGTTGAGATGAGTACAGGCCAGACCCACCAGGACTTTGCAAATTATACTGGTTATGAAGAAGGAAATGTAAGTCCAGCATGGACAGGCAATGAAACAACAATCTTAACTTTACTAGGCATAGAGAATATAACAGTACCAGCAGGAACATTTGAAGCCCTTAAATTTACATGCACAAACAATTGGTTTGATGATGATGGCTGCTATGGCACTGATAGTGCAGTTAACTGGTTAGCATACAAGATAGGAATAATTAGAGAAATAGGAAATGAAAGTGAATATTGTCCAGGGGACGATTTGGATGTTTGGAATTACTCAATGGAATTAATAAACGCTACTGTTGGTGGTGTTAGTTATCAAAATGACAAACAGCAAATAACAAACAATTACAACGCATTAGAAACAGCCTTCAAAGCAGAGAATATAACCTCATTCATGTATCATGTTTCTCCAGAATATTTTGATGAATGTGAAAATTATAGTAACTTTAGAGATAACATCCAACATCTTTTTGATAATTATCATGATTTAGGGATAGATTTAGAAATTCTTAATATAACAATTTCAGACTCTTTTGCTTTTGTTATAATAAACCGCAACTGGTCAGGAAAGCGCAATAGTGATGGCATTACAGAACAAGATACTGAGTCTTTTTTAAAAGAAATATGGAAAAAGGAAAATAATAACTGGACAATGTATGGAAACCAAGGAAGATCACAGGTATCTGCCTCTACAGGCCATAATGTTAATCCATGGAATGATAATTACTTTTTATGGATGAGTGCAAAAAGTGAATGTGATGATAAAGAACTTATAGCAGCTAATGTAACAGGTCCTGGGATTACTACTGTAACTCTGGGAAAAGGTGGAGAAGATTATTTTTCTAATTTTTCAACAATTAAACCCAATATTGGAGATGTTTATACCTTCCATTTACTTTATAATGATAGCTATACAGAAGAAATCAATGATAACATAGAAAGCCTAGTTGAATCCGGTCCAAATATAACCTACCCTCAACATATGTCTACTATAACTAAATTAGAGCCGATTTTTACCTGGACCAATGCAAGCTCAGCAGTTAATAATCAAGGTCATTATTTTATTAAAGTAAGCAATAGCTCAGATGCAGAAATCTGGCATATAAATTTGCCTTTAACAGAAACATCTGTTCAATATAATATTAATGGAGTAGCAGAAGAACCTCTAGAAAGAGGCAAAAATTATTGGTTTGAAGTTTTTATTAATGATGTATATGAAAATTTTGCTTACCAAAGAATATTTTTCAATGTTTCTTCAGATATT
>JAGLZG010000132.1 GCA_023131705.1 Nanobdellota archaeon | reverse complement strand
TTATACATAGTTATGGCAGTAGCTTCAGGTATTGGCGCCTTATTTTTTGGAAAGCTGACAGATAAATTAGGACATAAGAAAACTTTAACTTCTGTTTTATTTTTGTGGATTATAATTATCATTATGTTGTATCTAAAGACAACTTATACTACTTTTTTAATAGCTGGCATTTTAGGGGGAGCTTTATTAGGGGGTATATGGACAATCACCAGGCCATTATTGATTGAGCTAGCACCCAAAACCCAAGTAGCTGAGTTGTTGGGTTATCAGGGATTAACAGAGAAGTTTGGGGGTGTTGTAGGGCCATTTTTATTCGGTACTATAGCAGTTGTTATTGGATTTAGGCAGGCTCTTTTAGTTGTCATTGCTTTATTTTTAGCTGGTATGATTGTTTTGAGGTTTGTAAAGACTAAATAAAATATTGCTTGGAAGGAAAAGCTAAGTTTTGAAAAAGCAAAATAAAAGAGGTTTAAGATGGCTGTTACATGGTGGATTGTTTTAAAAACATTTATTATTTTAGGTGGATTTGTCTTAGCTGTTTCATTGCTGCAGTTTTTTATGAGCATACATCCACCACGTTACTATAGCCCTGATGCACCTGATAAGTATGGCTTAAAATACGAGAATGTTTCTTTTATAACATCAGATAAAATAAATATTAAAGCCTGGTTAGTTAGCTCTGAAAAAGCCAATGGAACTGTTATAATAGGCCATGGATATCCATTTGATAAAGGAAATATCCTTCCTGTTGTAAAATTTCTTTATCCGGATTATAATTTGCTTTTATATGACCACAGGTATTTTGGCAAAAGTTCTGGCTCAATAAGCACTGTTGGAATAAAAGAGGTAGAAGATGTAAAAGCTGCCCTGGATTTTGTGCACAAAAGATTTGGCAAACAGCCAGTTGCTTTGTATGGGTTTTCTTTAAGCGCTTCAGCAATGTTAATGGCCAAAACAAAAGTAAACGCTATTATAGCTGATTCAGCGTACGCTGATCTTGAAAATATTATTAAGGATATATATAAAACATTTGGTCCATTTAAATTTCCGTTTGTAAAGACCACAAACCTTATTTCAATGATCTTTTTCAAAGTACACCCAAGAATGGTTTCTCCGGCACTGGCTATTAAAGATAGTGATATACCTATTCTTGTTATTCACGGAGAAAAAGACAGCCAGATACCTGTTGAAAATGCGTATCTATTAAAAGAAAGCAACTCTAACATTGAGTTATGGGTAGCTAAAGAGAGTGACCATGGAGAGGCATACGCATTATATAAAAACGAATATGAGGAAAGGATTAAAAATTTTTTGAAACATTCATTCCAATCATATACTCGTTGATTGTACAATTGGAATGAATGTGCTCAAGAGAGAGCAACCCAACAGTTGCGAGCTGTTGACAAAATATATAAAATAAAATGAAAAAATTTATTTCAGAAAAAAATATATTTATTTGTATAGGAATTTTACTGCTTATTCACTGGATTTTATTAGTCATTGATAGAATAATATATAATATTCTGCCAAATCTATTTTGGGTGTCTCATTTAGCATTAATAGCAGCAGCTGTTGGGTTTATTTTAAGAAGTAATTTTTTGCTAAGCGTTTCGTTGATTTTAGTGCTTTTAATACATGGTTTATGGATCTATGATTACATAACACTGCTTATAACAGGAAACCCGCCATTAAACTTTGTGCCTTACATGGTTAAACTTAGTATTTATCGGAAAATTCTGACAACCCATCATATTTACTTGATACCTCTTCTTTTCATATCATTATGGAAACAGAAAAAAATAAGCAAGTATGGATGGCTATTTGCCTCAGCTCTTTTTGCTTTTTCAACCTTTTTTTCTTATTTTTTCCTGCCAAGAGACTATAATATAAACTGTGCACATTTTATTTGTCCTATAATAGTGGACATGCTTCCTTTTTTAGGTTTTTTAACTAGTCTCCATCCAATAGCATATTTATTCAGTCTGAATATCATTACAGATATTGTGATTTTCTTATCACTTAATATTATTATTTATTATATTTTTAAATTATATTGGATAAAGCATAGAGTGGTTAAAAAATGATTGCCTATCCAAAACCACACAATTTTCTCTTTTTCTTTGTTAGGGTTTTTGTGGTATTTTGTATGGCCATCTTTTGAAAACATTTAAATAACACTTAATATAATAAAGAATTATGAACATAGTAGACCTAATTTCTTTTAGAGGTGGTATAGCTTTTTTAGAGAGAAAAGGGTACAGGACTTATCCCACGACATACAAAGAACTAAAGCAAAGAATGCTGAAAACAGAAACTTATTTGATAAAAAATAAAGTGAAAAAAGGTGACAGGGTGCTTATCCAGGCAACTAATTGTGTTGATTATGTTGTTTTAATGCTGGCTTGTTTAAGACTTGGAGTTGTGGTTGTTCCCCTTGATTTCCATACATCTAAACAATTGAGAAAAAAGATTATTAAAGAGACAGAGCCAAAACTTGTTTTTACTAATCTGGATAGTTTAGAAAAGCTTACAAAAGATTTAAAGCAGAATAAGTCTGTTCCAGCAATTTCTAAAGATGATGTTGCAGAGATTATATACACTTCTGGAACTACTGGTGTTCCAAAAGGGGTTGTTCTTACGCATGGAAATATCTGTTCTAATGTTGAATCATTAAAAAAAGGGTTTAGATTAAAACTAAGGCATATTAGTGTACTGCCTTTAAGCCATATGATGGAGCAGTGCTCTGGATTGTTTTTGCCTTTGTCTAATAATTCCCTAATCCTTTATCCAAATTCCTTGAGATACTCAGATATCATAGACCTCATTAAGTATAAAAAAATAAATGTAATGACAGCAGTTCCGGGGATACTTGAGGGGCTGAAAAAGGCTGTTGAGCTAAGGGAAAAGCCGTTGCATAAATTATTAGGATGGCAGTTTATGGTGGTGGGAGTTGGAGGGGCTTCTCTTCCTAAAGAGTTGGAGGATTGGTGGAGAAAGAGGGTTCTATTGCTGCAGGGTTATGGCTTGACAGAAACTTCGCCTTTGATTACTACTAATCTTCCATTCAAAAAAAGAAAATACAGTACTGGAAAACCTCTCAAGAATGTAAAAATAAGGATTAAGGATGATGAAATACAAGTAAAAGGACCTAATGTTATGCGGGAATATTATAAAAAACCAGAAAAGACAAAAGAAGTCTTTGAAGATGGGTGGTTCAAAACAGGTGATTTGGGTGAGATAAAAAAGGGTTTTTTATATTTGAGAGGGAGAACAAAGGATATTATAGTTACCAGGGCGGGCTTGAATGTTTATCCCCAGGATGTTGAAGATGAGCTTAATAGATATGTTAAAGAAAGCTGTGTTATTGAAAAGAATAACAATATTCATGCTGTTTTGTCAATGGAAAAAGGGGATCCAAAAAAGATTATTGAAGAAGTGAACAAAAGATTAGAGCAGTACCAGAAGATTGCTTCGTGGAATGTATGGGGGGGAGAGTTTCCTAAAACACCTACAGGAAAAATAAAACGATATGAAGTAAAGAAAAAAGTTAAGCATACTTTGTTTAAGCACAAGAGCCCATTAGATACTCTACTGGCATCTTCACTAAAAACACACATAAAAAAGAATGTTCCCCTCACATCACTGGGGATGGACAGCTTGAAAAGAATGGAAATCCTTGCTTTGATTGAAGAAAAGTATGGTGTTGAATTAAATGAGAAAGTTCTTGGTGAAAAGACTACTCCAAAAGAACTGGAAAATTGGATTAAAAAAAGAAAAAATGTTTCTTATTATGATTTTGGACTTCCAAAATTGAATTTAATTGGAAAAACATTAGCATCTCTTATAACACACATCTTTTGCAGGATAGACGGCAATAAAACGGCTTTTCAAGGCATTATTGTTGCTAACCACACATCTGCTTTGGATGTTCACGTGCTAACATCCTGCATAAAAACAAAATATGCAGTTGCAGCTATACCTCATCTTTTTGGCATGGTCATAAAAAACACCTACTATAAGATAATAAGTTTTCTTATTAAACATTTTTTTAATGCCTACCCTTTTGGCTATGGGGTTGGATTTGAAAGCAGCTTGAGGTTTACTGCTCATCTTCTTGATGAAGGTTTTTCAATAATCATTTTCCCGGAAGGAGAGAGAACAAGGGATGGTAAGATACAATCATTCAAGGAAGGAATTGGCCTTTTAGCAGTGAACATGGATGCTGAAATTCTGCCTGTAAAAACAGAGGGCTTGTTCAGGGTTTTACCTTATTACAGAAGATTTCCAAGGTTTGGAAAGGTTAGGGTAAAGATAGGAAAACCATTTAGACTAGGAAAGATTTCTTATTTTAAAGCAGCAAAATTAATAGAGAAAAAGGTGAAATCATTATGAAAATAGGGGCAGATATTGTGCATATCTCAAGATTTCAGAATATTGATGATTTTAGTTTGAAAAAGATATTTCATCCTTCAGAGCTAGAGAATAAAGATCCATTGCATTTAGCAGGAGTGTTTGCTGCCAAGGAGTGCTGTAGAAAAATCTTTCCTAACAGCAATTGGCTGGATTTTGAAATAAAAAAACAGAGAAATGGAAAACCAGCTATACACACAAAAAATGACTTTAAAGGAGATCTCAGCATAAGCCATGACAATGAGTATGCCATAGCAGTGGTTATTGTTGAATAAATAAAAAACTTTATATAAAACAGATATTATAAATATTTAATGAATAAAAGAGGAAGATTTGCATATAGAATAATATCTCCATTAAAAGTGGAGTTCAGAATAAAAGATATGGTTCAAATAATTATTGGCGCTTCTATCCTGGCTATTCCAGTTGGTTTTACAGAAGAAACATGGAAATTAGGCGGGACACTTCCACTGATTAATGTTCTGGGTTTGCTTTTGATATCTGTTTTGTTTATTTCAATCTTTGTTTATTATACTTATCATAGAAATAACTTAAGGTGCCCCTTAGATGAATATCTTAAAAGAATAATATCAACATATATCTTTTCTTTCTTAGTTGTAGCTGTTTTATTATCTGTCATTAAAGTATGCCCTTGGACTTCTGATTTCTTATTAGCCATAAAAAGAGTTATAATAGTAACTTTCCCTGCATCAATGAGCGCAGCAATAGCTGATACGATAAGATAGAATTATAAAATAAAAATGGTGGGGAGAAGGGAATTTGAATCCCCGACCTCTACGTTTCTGGTTAATGAGTTTAATCATCGGCGTAAGCCTCATCGCTCAAAAAATATGAGCGTAGCGCTCTAACCAGACTGAGCTATCTCCCCATCTGTAATAAAGAGAAAAAGATGCTTATAAAAAGCTTTTTATTTTTTCAGCAGCCTGTTTCATCTCCTCTTCTGAAAGTTTTCTTCTTAAACCCAGGTTAATTGCTCCGCCATGGCCATCATCCTTAAATCTTGGAACAAGCCAGACATGAGCATGATGAACTTCTTCCCCAAAAACAAGGCTTACAATATAATCTGTTTCAAAAGCCCTTTTCATGGCATTTGCTATTTTCTGAACAACTTTATAATAACTGCAAATATCTTCAGAATCCCACACCCATTTTATATGTCTTTTAGGAATAACCAGTGTATGACCTGGGTTTAAAGGATTAATATCAAGAAAAGCTAAATATTCATCATCCTCATATACATTATAACATGGTATTTCTCCTTTTGCGATTTTACAAAATATACAAGCTTTGCTTGTATGCTCAGAAATCTTTGATTTCTGTTGAATACATTCTTCCATTATAACTCACCCCTCCATTCTTTTTCAAACCTATCAACAAAATCCATAACATACTGATATCTTTCTTTAGCAATTTCTTTAGCCAAGGTTGTATTAAAACTGCCTAGTGTTATCTTTAGTATTTTTTCTTTAAAATGATTCATGCTTGTCTTTCCCCCTTCTTCTGAAGGATATTCTTTTGCAGGGGGAATATTTGGGTCATACATTGGTCTGCCTTTCATTAATCCACTGCCAAAAATTCTTCCGATTGTTATTGCCCCTAATACATCTAATCTATCAGCATCCTGAAGAATAGCTGCTTCTTTTGATTTTGGAGTAAGTTGTTTACTATACCTATGTGTTGATATGCAATCACAAACATGGTTGATTATTTCTTTATCATAACCTTCTTCCGTTAATATTTCTTTTGCCATCTTACTCCCTTCTTCTGCATGGCAAATCTTAGATTCTTTTGTTTCTTTGAATCTTGCAACATCATGAAGAAGTGCAGCAAGCTTAACAACTTTAATATCAACATCTTTTTCAGATTCAGCTATTCGGACAGCCAGATTGTAAACTCTTTCAGTATGATTAAATGCATGGCTTCCATGCAAGTAATATTTCAATATCTTTGGTTTTATTTTTCCTATCATTCTTACTCATGTGATGTTAATAAATTTAATTTTTTCGCTTTTTCAACACATCTTTTAAAGAATAAACAACTTAAAACCAATAAAACTAAACTTGAAATATAGGCATATGCTAAACCATTCCAGTTAATAATGCCTGTGTTTATTACCTGTCTAAGGCCTTCAAACACATGTGTTGTTGGAAGCCATACAGCTACTTTCTGGGCCCAACCAGGCAAGCTTGATAATGGATAAAAAACACAACTAAATGGCTGTATCAACCATGCTACACTCCACGCAAAGATTTGCACTTGCATACCATACCTGAATATAACTCCTGATATGAAAATGCCCATTACCCAACCAATTAATAACAAAGCCAGAACAAAAAGTGCCAGGGCTGTTAAGTTTATAGTGAATATATTAAAAGAGAATAATACAAAAGCTATTAAGAACAAAAATCCAAATGTGAGTATAGATCTCATTAAACTAAATATAAATAAAGATACAACTAGTTCGCTTAGTTTTAGGGGAGATGCAAATAAATTATAGAGGCTTCTGCTCCAGAAATCTTCTAAAACATAGACTGCGATATCTTGCTGGGCTCTCCAGCAAAAAACCCATAGTATAATTCCTCCAAAAATAAAATTAAATGAGCCATGTACAGCTCCAAGTTTGTTTATATACCTCAATACAAAACCCCATATAAAAAGGTCTATGACCGGCCAGTATACTATATCAAATATTCTTTCTAATCTGTTTGTGCTTATTTTTAAATATTTGTAAAGCAAAGCATTTACTCTGTAAAATTTCATAGCTCCCTCTTCGCAACCTTGATAAAAATATCCTCTAAACTTGCTTTTTTTATTATAATGTCATTTATTTTAAAGCCTTGTTTGGTTATTTTTTCTATCAAGTCCTGCAGTTTATGCTTTTTGTAATCTATCTCAAATACCACAGTATCTCCTTTTAATGATAATATTTTGATATCCAATTTTTTGAAAAAATTTGCAAGACCCTCTGATTTGTCAAATTTCATCTTGACTTTTTCTGTTTTGATTAATTTTTTCAGAGAACTCACTGTTCCTATCTTTAGTATCTTCCCTTTGTCCATGAAAGCGATTCTGTCACAAAGCCATTCTACTTCATGCATATTATGAGAGGTAAACAGTATTGTGGCGTTTAGCTCTTTGATTATCTTTCTTGTTTTATATGCTATGTGGGGGTCTAATCCAAGAGTGCATTCATCCAAAAGCAAAACCTCTGGGTTGTTTATAATGCCCTTGCACAGCAGAACCCTTGTTGACTGCCCTTTGCTTAAATGTTTTAATTTTTGATGTTTTAAATCCTTTATTTCGAATAAATCCAAAAGATAGTCTATCCTTTCTTTTATGTTTTTAACACCATATAATTTGCCATATACTTTGAGATTTTGATAAACTGTCATGATTCCTGTCAATTCTGAATCAGGGGAGGCAACATTCATCCTGTTTGCTACAAATTCTTTTTCTTTATCAGGGTCTTTACCCAATATCTTTATTTTACCGCTATCTTTAGTTAATACTCCTGCGAGTATCTTGATGATTGTTGTCTTTCCCGCACCATTTGGCCCTAATAAACCAAGAATCTCATTTTTTCTTATATTAAAGGATATACCTTTAACCGCGAGTGTTTTTCCATAGCTTTTCTTAAGATTCTTTATTTCTATAGCATTCATAAAGAAAAAGTTAATTGAATTTGCTTATAAATCTTTTTGTTTAACTATCCAACAATTCTTCAATCTTCATCAAATCCTTGATATAATAATCTGCCCCTTTGAATTTGTTCCCATATAAAGCAACTTTTACTTTTGCCCTTTTTCCTGCCTCTATATCCACTATGTCATCTCCGACATATAAAACTTCTGATTTTTTTAGTTTGAGTTTTTTAACTGCTTTATTTATAGAATCTGGGTGAGGTTTTGCTTTTTTTATGTCTCTGTCTGTTATGATTACATCAAAATATTTTTTTATTTTGAATTTTTTTAATATAAGGAACGTTGAGTTTCCTCTGTTTGTTGCAACAGCTATTTTTATTTTATTTTTTTTGAGATAATCAAGAAGTTTTTTTGCGTTTTTATTCAGCTTTATGTATTTCAGGTATTTTTTTAAATCAATGCTTTCTCTAAAATTGTAATAATCCTTTTCATCAATCCTCCCTTTTATGAAATGTTTATAGTTCCCTTTAGCATCCAATGTATATAATTTTCTTTGTTCTTGTTTTTTTGGAAACTCTATGTTGAAATGCTTAAAAACATATTTATTGTAGAGAACAACCTGCTTTATAGAATTAATTAAAACCATATCAAAATCAAATATTACTGCTTTAATAATCTAAATCACCTCTTTTTTAAAAACTCCTTGAATTTAATAACAACCATTTCCCTGTGGCTCTTGCTGTTCTTTTCTTCCTCTGTCATTTCACCGTATGTCTTGTCTTTGCCGTCTGGCTGGAATATCGGGTCCCATCCAAAATTACTTTCTCCTCTTGGCATTACAATGGTTCCGTTAATCTCTCCTCTTATTATAACCGGTTCCTTGCCAGGCTCGCAGTAGCCAATCATGGCAACTGCTTTTGCTGACTTATCTTCAAAACCATCAAGAAGTTTATAAACATTCTTCAAACCCAGTTTTTCAATAAAGTGTTTTATATATTCACCAGGCAGGCCATTCAAAGCATTAAAGCAGAGAGCAGTATCCTCAACAAAACATGGTTTTTTAATTGTTTCAACAGCCATCTTTGCTTTTTGCCTTACTATCTCTTCCTGTTCACCCTGCAATTCAGGCAATTCCATGTCATATTGTTCAATATCATAATCCCTGATGATTAGCCTGGCTTCCCTTACTTTATTAGGATTTGATGTTACAAAGTAGAGTTTCATTTTTTCTCTTTTGCTTTAGCTTCTAAAAACATTTTTTCAGCTTCTTCTGCATTTTTAGCTTTTACTTTTCCAAAAACATGAGGGTGTCTTCTTATTACTTTCTTTTTTGTTTTTTCAAGAACCTCTTCCATTTTAAAAAGACCTTTTTCATCTGCTATATTAATGATCATTATTACAGTCCATAATAAATCTCCAAGTTCTTCTTCAAGATTTTTGTAGTCTTTTTTATCAATAGCTTCTGCAACTTCTTGCGCTTCACCAAGTATATCATCTTTCATTGTTTCTATGGTTTGTTCTCTATCCCAATGACAACCTCTTGGGGTCCTCAATTTCTTTAATACGTTTACTAAGTCTTCAAAACTTTGTTTCATTTTATCTCCATTATATCATGGAAGTAGAACTCTCCCCATGTATTAAAAGACCATTCCAAACAATGATTAAAGAGGGGTAGATTGTATGTGCAATCTAATATCTTTTTTCTTTCATGAAAATTCAATAAATTAATATTTCCTTTATAAAAATTATGTCTATAATCTGGTTTTGATTTTGCATCTCTGGTATACCTCAAAGTTAAGTCACATCTTTTACCGTCACTCAAAGGTTCAACATAACCTTTAACACCCTCTAAAATTAATTCTTTAGGAAGCAATAAAACACTGCCTGATTTAACAAAGTCCCATACTTTCCAGATTACAAAAACCCCCTTTCCTTTTAATTTTTTTTGAAATTCTTCTATAGTTTTTGAAACTTCTTCTTTAGACAAAGAAATCCTATAAGGCAAATTGATTTCATAACCTCCATCAACCAAACAACTTCTTACAATCCAGCCTAATGGGGCTTCTTTTTCATCCAAAGGTTTTAATTCAGAAGCATTTCTGACAATCTGCCATTTTGCATGAGGTAAACCTAACTCTTCTAATTTTAAAATCCCTTGTAATTTATTCATTTTAAGAATTCTTTTTCCATTCACCTATTTTTTCTCCTTTAAGATGATTATCAAGCATCTCTATCTCTTCATATATGCCGTCAATTAAATCATAGTTTTTTGCTTCTTCCAGTGTTACCCATTTATAATCATCTGATTCGTGGTTAAGCATAACCTCTCCTTTGTCATGGTCTGCAAACAGGCTTATGACTACCACCGGGATATTATCTTTTCTTTCAAAAACAAGATTTGCAAGATATTTTATATTTTTTATATCTAATCCTGTTTCTTCTCTTACTTCTCTTCTTAATAAGGTTTCAAGAATATTATACCACTGGCCTGCATTTGTATCAAATTGTTTTTCTTTGTAATCTTTTTGTTCTAGTTTACCACCTGGAACAGTCCATTTACCTGGAAAATGACTTTCATTCTTGGACCTTTTTGTTATAAGATATTTCCCCTCTTTTATTATGAT
>JAGLZG010000131.1 GCA_023131705.1 Nanobdellota archaeon | reverse complement strand
ATCATATCAGTAATCCTAAAAACACAATTCTTTTTGTTGGCTACCAGGTTCCGGGCACACTCGGTTATTACATAAAAAAAGGGGAAAAAAGAGTAAGATTATTGGGAACAGAGGTTGATGTTAATGCAAAAGTTGAGTCAATAGAAAGCTTTTCAGCGCATGCAGACTACAAAGAGCTTCTTACCTGGTTAAGAAACTTTTCTCCAAAACCAAAAAAGGCATTTATTGTCCACGGAGATGAAGAAGCAGCAAACTCTTTCTCAAAAAAAGTTGAAAAACAGGGCATTAAGACTTATATTCCCAGTATGGAAGAGAAGATTGTAATATAAAAATAAAACAAAAGATTTAAATAGTATCTAATTGATACCAATTAGTATTAAAAATGGACTATTATAAACTGTTGAATAAGAATGTAATAAAGATTACTGAAGTATTGAGTAAGGGCAGACTCTACTTTAATCAGATTTTTGAATCAACAGGCATAAGAAGTAAGAACAACCTCTTAAAAAACTTAAATCTTATGGTTCAGATGAAAACCCTAAAGAAGGAAAAAAATAAAAGCAACACTTTTTACAGTATTAATTATGAAAACCAGCTTTCTTTAGTATTGCTTCAATTAATAAATGTTAGCAAGCTTCAAAGGCTCCCTTTTAACAGAAGAAAAGCTATTTTTGAGATAGTTCTGAATACAAGACCAGAAGTAGCAATCTTGTTTGGCTCTACTGCAAAAGGAAATTTTAAAGAAGAAAGTGATATAGATATGTTATTAGTTTATAATGTTAAACCAAAAGATAGTGACAATAAAATCAAACAAATTGCTTCAAGATGTGGTGTTAGAATAAATGCTGTTGTTATCAAATTTTCAGAACTGAATACAAGAAGGGATGCTATTAAACATATATTTAAAACAGGTTATCCTGTAACCGGTTATATTTATTTTTATGAGGTTTTAAAGAATGTTTAAATGGGAAAGATGGATGAAGGACAAAGAACAATGCAAGGATGCATTTGAACAGTATCTGGAAGGGGAAACAATCAAAAAAGAAGAGGAAAAAGAAAATTTGACCAAATCCCATCTTAAAAAAGCAGATTACAATCTTGATTTTATTAATAATTTATTAAAACAAAAAAAGTTTTTTGACTGGGTTATTGTTGGTTGTTATTATGCAATCTATCACTCTTCATTAGCATTGTTAAGTATAAAAGGGTATTCTTCAAAAAACCATCTAGCAACATTATGCTCTTTAATATACCTTTATTATAAAGAACAAGAATCTTTAAATGATTCTGAAAAAAATCCAGGAGAATCTTCACAAAAAGAAGATAATCTGAATAAAGAAGATATTGAATTGGTAGCTAAAAGTTCTTTGGACAAAGAGGATGTTACATATTTTGTAGAAGCAAAAAATAAAAGAGAAACTGCATCTTATAGTGTTAGTGAAGAGTTTAGTAAGAGTGAATCAGAGAAACTAAAAGTAAAAACAATAATATTTGTTAATAAAGTTAAGGAAATTTTAGAGGGGAATTAAAATTACTCCAAACATAACTAAGATATATACTATTTTACTTAGAAATTATGGAAAACAAAAATGGTGGCCAACTACATTAGAAAAGGATATTTATCCATCTTATCATGGAAAAGGCGTGCTTAATGACAAGCAACGCTTTGAAATAATAACAGGGGCTATACTGACACAAAACACATCATGGAAAAATGTAGAAAAGGCGATTGGAAATTTAAACAAGGCAAAGCTTATTGACATTGACAGGATAATAAAAATAAAAAAACAAAAGCTTGCAAATTTAATAAAACCTGCTGGTTATTATAACCAGAAAGCAGAAAGGCTAAAGATAATTGCAGAGTTTATCAAGAAAAATCCAAACCCAGCAAGAGAACAATTATTAGAAGTAAAAGGGATTGGCCCTGAAACAGCAGATTCTATCTTATTATACGCATTTAACAGGCCTTTTTTTGTAATTGATGCTTATACAAAGAGGATATTTGTCAATTTAGGTTTCATAGATGAAAAAGCAGACTATGACAAGATAAAGAAATTATTTGAAGATAACCTGAAACCAGACCCAGCAATCTATCAGGAATATCATGCCCTTTTGGTAGAACATGCCAAGAGATATTATGCAAAAAAAGGAGAGTATCACAACTGCCC
>JAGLZG010000130.1 GCA_023131705.1 Nanobdellota archaeon | reverse complement strand
AACATTGGAAGCTGCTCCTGGTTATCCTCAAACCAGGATTTTAATGCCTTGTATCCTATTTTATCACTGTTTTCACTCATGCAGCCCTATATTTTAAAATTTCTTTTTTCGATTACCTACAAATCTATCAGATATCCAGGGTTTCCTGGCTTTCTCTTTAGCCATCATCACTCTACTCACATCATCCATATCTGGAGATCTGTGAATTTTATACGTGCCTGCCTCCTTAATAGCATCATCAAATGCTTTGTTTGAGCTCCTTTTGTTGCCCTGGGGGATGATCTGAACATCTGCAGCTCTCAGAACCAAAGCCAATGATTTCAATGATACTGAATCCCCCAGAGCATTTGCTACCATTAAAATTTTCTTTGTTTTCATATCTCAAATATTAATTATTTCACAATCAGATTTTTGAATTATTTTTTTTGGAGATAAAACTGTGCTGTATAGAGAGAAATTCTCTCCCCAATCAACAACCTCTACCTCAGTACCAACCAGCTCATCATACTGCCCATCATCTGGGAATCCAGGCGATTTAGTAGCTTTTAAAATTTTTACTATCATCTCTAGTTGTTTTGATTTACAATTATCAATGCCTCAATCAAAGTGCCTCCATCATACCTGATAGGAGTGATGCATTGCACCCTGTAATTATCAGAGATAAAATCCTCAATGGTTTTATCCAGGCTTTCATCCTCATCAATCCTCCAACTAAATTGCAGTTGATTCACCTCTAAAGGCTTTTTTTTGATCTGTTCCACCTTTGCTGCTCTGAGATGGATCTCCCTCTCAACTCCAACCAGAGTGATGGCAATCTGTGCATCAACAGACTCATCCAGGCTCACCATCATTTTAGTTTGCAGGGCATCTTTTATCATTTTCCAATCATCTAAAGTCATATTTTCTGTGTATTAGTTTATTTTTCAAAATATTTAATTGCTTCATTGTTATCTGTGAGCAATCCTATGCCTACTAAATAGGATTTTGCATCACTATCAATCAGCCTGCAGTATTCATTGTATAATTTGCCAGTTTCTGGATCATAGAAGCAACTCCAATGCAATTTGGTATTAAAAGGCATCAGGAGATCTCTCTCCTGGTAGGTGATTGCTTTATCACTCTCCATATCCAGGCTGGAAACTGGAATACCTGTCTCCTGGCTGATTATTATTTTCTCCTGTCCTGTCATAATTAGGTTTAATTAAATAGTATAATAATAATTTTTACAGCCCAGGATGCCATCCATATCACTCCAATCAATGCGAAGATCAACAGAGCTATCCAGGTTAATTTTGATTCTAAATTCATATTTTTCATGCTGTTTGTTTTAGTTCATCAATCTGTTCTAAATAGGCAACATGCCAACCTAAACAATTGTTTATATCATCAATCCAATTCTCAAAATTGTATTTATACCATATCATAATACTAAAATTTAATTTATTTTATTTTTCGTTTTTATGTGGATGTCCTGGGCATCCACCACCAAAAGGATCAAAACCTTCACAGTCATCAGATCCAATTAGTTTATGCCCTTTTGATTGTAATTCAGCAATGTTTTTACGTACCTGTTTATCTGTAATAGCTACACCATTTTCATCTTCAAAGAAAGTGATTTTTTTACCCTTCATGTTTCTAAGAAGTCCAGCAATATTTGTACATAAATGGTGTGTGGTTGATTTAGTATTCATCTTATTTGTTTTTAGCTGTTAAGCTCATTTAAAATATGTTTGTAGTGCCTGGCAATCATTCTTTTCGATGTCAGATACATGCTTCCAAATCCTTTTTTTCCAAAATGATGGATTGATTCATCTAAGAATTCCAACACATATATCATTGATACATCATCTACATCAGGCAATGATCCCTCATGCATGGCTCTATAAACCTCCACACTATACCAATTATCCACAGAATCCTCCCAAACATCATGAGATTCATCTATACTGTATTTTTCAAAAAGCTGTTCCTTTGTCATGATTTTTTGATTTTAAATTTTCCTTTTATATACTTCCTGGCTTTTTTCTCCAGCTGTGCAGATGTAGATCCTTTTGGAGCCTCCACAATTGTTCTCCATTTTCCTGTGCTCATTGCTTTCATTTTGTGGTTTTAGTTAAAATTAGAGCTCCATCTGCAGCTGGAATTTTTCCAGGATTAAAACCTTTCAGCAATTCCCAGGAGAGCCCTCCAGCATTAACTGCAGCACAGATGGATTTTATCATCCTCTCTGTGTTGCTTTTTTTACGTACCTCATATACATTTGACTCCTGGAGCCACTCCTGCTGCTTTTTTAATGCCCAGGATCTGATAAACCTGGCAGGAACAATTTTCCCCATTTTCTCCAGGTATATGATTCCATTTTGATGGAACATCCTCCAGAGCTGATGTATCTCAGTTATTTTTGTGATAATTGTGTGGTTTTTCATGTTTTATTTTTTAGGTAATGCAGGCATATACATCCAATGAGTGACCTGGGTAAACTCAGTGCAATATTCACCTCCGTTTTCATATAACCAAAACCCCTTTAATCCAAAATATTTTGAATTATAGTCAGCCTGCATAGATGAGGAGTATTCACTATCACACACCAAAACATCTGAATCATCATCAGGCATATCATCCTCAACCCTGATCCATTCCATTTTTTCTGTTTTTAATCCCATTTTTCTCATTTTCTCAGTAATCTCCTGTACAATTCAACTTTCTCCCACCCTGTGAGTGACCTCAGACCTCCATAAAATGGATTTGAGAGCATTTGATCCTCTACTGATACCAGAAACCCTTTCTCATCATGAAATGGGCTCAGGTAGGCTGTACGCTTTGCAAAACCACAAATGGGCACAACATCTCCAAATTTACCAACAGCATACTCAATATCATGCTGAACTCTGATAACAAAACCAGCTGAAACTTTCATTTTCTCTGAAATTTCTGATTTTGTGAGCTTTCCCATCAATAGGTGAGCTTTCACTTTTTTCTCTATCGCTTTATGTGAGCCCATTGTTGATGTCTTTCATTAGATCCTGGTACTTTTTAAGCAAATTAATCCCAGCCTTTGGGAGAGTCATCTCCTGCTCCATGAATGGCTCCACCATCACAGCAATTTGATTGGCTAATGGCTCCCACCTGTCCAGATCTGCATTTAATGATTGCACACTCTGCATCAGCTCTCTGATTTTGTTATCCTTAAATTGAGCAGATTTCTCCAGGGCTTTCACTTTCTGATTTGCCTCCTGCAGTTGCAGATTGATTGCTGCTGCCTCCTTTTTTGTTAGAAAAATTTTCATGATGTGTGGTTTATGTGTTTATTAAAATATTCATTTAAAATAAAAAGGGAGTGCCAATCCCTCCGAACTGCACCCCCTTAACACACAATCATATAAAAATATAATCGGGCTAAAAATATGCAATCAGAATGGCTCCATTTGCTCATTTCCCTATTCAGTGGAAAAATTTAAAATGGCAGATCCTCATCCTTTTTGGGATTTGCAAACATATCAGGCTCAGCTGGCTGCTCTGTTGCTGTGGATTCTGTGGAGCTCTCGCTGTAGTATCCATCACTGATCATGATCATTGGCAGAGATACTCCCCTGGAGTTACAGCCTGGATAATATACCCTAGGCTCCACCCTTTTGGCATCAGGCAACCTCTCCAGGATTTTATAATGATTATTTGCCCAGGAGGTATCCCTCAAAATGGTTTTAATCCCTGGAGCTGTATTGCTGATCATTATCTCATGATTTCTCACCAGAATTCCAATCCTCCTGAGCCTGGAGGCTGCAGTTTCTGCACTGAGCCCAGGCTCCATGATTTTATAGTCTGCAATCATGATCAGCTCTCCAATTGTTCTCTCAATACCTCCATGGATAGCCTCCACCCTTAATGGATGCCCCATCAATTTGCTGAATAGCTGGAGCTCATCCTTTGTATTTTCCAGATCTCTCTCCTCATCCCAATCTCT